>JAYVKA010000657.1:0-6506 GCA_043768885.1 Planctomycetota bacterium | reverse complement strand
GGCATTGACCGATGCCTGGGTTGGCTACATCGGTGCCATGCACAAGACTGTGGATCAAACCGCATTTAATCAGATGAAGAAATCGGTGTTGGACCGGGTCCAAAAGGTTGCAGCATCGACTGGCGGGTTCTTGGGAATGAACGCGATCAGCGATTCCGAGAAGAAGGTCATCGCGACCTTGGAAAAAGCATTCGGCTAATGTGAGTCCCAAGTTGAATTTCGGGGAAAAGCCCTTGCATCGCAGAATCTAGCGCTTTATCGATCCACCCAAATTGCGGCTGATGAAATCGGCTTTTTTGCGAACGGCCGTCGTGGGTTCGATCTTTACCGTTGTGGAAGTGATTGCGGGGGGCGGGATGTAGCCGCGCATCAGATCGGCTTCCATTTCCTCCAAACTGATGATTTGCACTGTTGCGTATGCCCCGCTGGCTCCAACGTCGTAGCCGCTGGCCCGATTGGTCGTAAATGGATTGGCTGGCAATCCGGGAATTCCTCTTGTGGTTCGGCCCATCGACAAACGCCGGTTTCCACCCAAAAAGACCGTGCCTCGGTCTGGGACGGATACAACCGTATTGACTCGGAAAATTGACTGGACCGGTTGCTGAATCGTCACTTGGGCCTGAGCCTGATGGACGCCAAAAATTACGCCAAAACTGGCGATTGCGAACGTTGCCGCAACAATTCGTTTACCTGAAGACATTGCAAACATGCTCTTGCCTTTCAAAATTTCCGGTCGAAGTCGGAAGATTGTGTCGATGCGATTGGACAGTTTACCAAATTGTTCGAGAGGCGACAAAAATGTTTGCTCTTTTTACAATGGGTATTTTGTGACGATGAACGTAACCGATTTGACTCTCAACCGAGCGCATTGCTATTTGTTGATTGGACCAATGCCAACTCTCGAAATCAACTGAAAAGCACGGTTTTTCTCCGGTATTCACAGCTTTTCAACATGGGTAACCTGGCGATACGCCGAGTAAGCCAGGATGTACTTTCACCGCTGCAGACCGCAAAACCGTCTGATTTGGTTACAGCGATTTGCCGATTCAATCGGAGCGGGACAAAAAAGCCTGGAATCGTTGGTGCCAGGCGTTGACGAGAGTTCGGGACATTCGTATCTTGGGCGATTCTCGCTTGATGGGGGTTGGGCGTCATTTCGACCCCTGCCAGAGGTGACTTTCTGTCCCACTGGTAAAATTTCACGGCCGGTTTACACGGGAGTTTGTCTGTGTCCGGAACTGCACACGAAGTAATACGAATCCGAATGGAAGCCTACGATCATGCGGTGCTCGACCAGAGCGCGCAGGAGATCGTGGATACAGCCAAGCGGACTCACTCCGAAGTGCATGGTCCGATTCCACTGCCAACCCGGATTGAAAAATTCACGGTGCTTTCCAGCCCGTTTATTGACAAGAAGGCCCGCCAACAGTTTGAAATTCGAACACACAAGCGTTTGATTGACATCGTCCAGGCGACAGCCAAGACGATTGAGGCATTGAACAAATTGAATGTTCCCGCAGGCGTCGAGATCAAAATCAAGGCGACTTCGCGGTAGCAGAATACGAAACAGGGCAGGCGGTCCAAAACAAATTGTCGGACCGTTTTTTATTGCTCGTACAAATAGACCTCGTACAAATAGACATTGGGCGTAACCAGATGAAGTGGAAGCCCGCCGGATAATGCCGCTGTGACGGTGATTCCGGTCGGCAAACCTACTGGACAACAAGGCGAATTGAAATGAGTAAAGGCATACTTGGCCGAAAGGTCGGGATGACTCAGGTTTTTGACAAAGAGTCTGGAACGGTAACTCCGGTTACAGTGATCCAGGCCGGGCCCTGTCACGTCCTGCAGATTCGCACCTTGGAAAAAGACGGTTATACCGCAGTCCAGCTTGGTTTTCTTGACAAAAAGCGTCCTTCGAAAGAGACGCGATCACGCCCCAGTCAGGCCAGTCGCGCAGAGCGTGGGCATGTTGCCGACATCAAGAGCAAGCGGGCGGAAAATGCAGCCAAGGCTGGCGTTTTGATTCCGGCGAAAGCCAACTGCGAGCCAAAACATTTTATTCGCGAACTGCGTGGCGACACGACTGGTTACGAAGTTGGCCAGGTCGTCAGTGCGGGCGTGATGGCTGAGGTTGGTGCGGTCGATGTCGTCGGGTTCACACGTGGTCGTGGTTACTCAGGCGTAATGAAGCGGCATAACTTTGCCGGTCAGCGTGCAACGCATGGCGTGAAGAAATGCCATCGCCATGCTGGTGGTACTGGATCGCTCGCTTCCGGTGGCGGTAGCGGTCGTCCCAAAAAAGGAAAGCGGATGGCGGGCAATACGGAAACACACAAGTCACTTCCCGGAACCTGAAGCTGGTTCGGATCGACGCCGACGACAACCTGCTGCTGGTTCGCGGCGCGGTGCCGGGTGCCGCCGGGTCTCTGGTGATCATCCGTGAAACAAACAAAAAATAACTAAGACGGCTGTCGTTTACAGCCTTTGTAAGTGAGCGAAAAAATGGTCAGTTTGCCAGTTTATGACGCTGCCGGAAAAGAAGTCGGCAAATATGAAATTGATCCGGATGCAATTGCATCGTCGGTCAATCGTCAGTTGCTGCACGATGTCGTGGTGATGTACCAGGCAAACCTGCGACAGGGTTCACGCCAGACCAAAAGCCGCGCCGACGTGGCCGGCTCGACCAAGAAAATGTATCGTCAAAAGGGAACTGGTAACGCCCGTGCCGGTGGCAAGCGGTCTCCGATTCGCCGTGGGGGTGGTCATGCCTTTGCTTTGAAACCTCGCGACTATTCCTACCGCTTGCCTCGCAAAGCCATCCAATTGGCCACTCGAATGGCGATCGCCGGAAAGATCCGCGACAAGCAGGTTGGTGTGATCGACGGATTGAAACTGGACGCTCCGAAAACACAAGCCGTTGCCCGCATGTTGAAAGCGATCGGAGTTGAAGGAAAAAGCACGTTGATCGCAACGGCTGCCCATGACCCGATTGTTTATCGAAGTGCCCGCAACATTGACAAAGTTGAAGTTTCCGCTGTCGCTGACCTAAACGCCCTGGTGCTGTTGAGCCCCCGCAAGGTGCTCTTCACGCGGGAAGCTTTGGACTGGATTAAACAGTCGATGGTTGCCAAAAAGAAAGCCGAATAACGCAAAGTTTTGTCCCGCTGTAATCGGCGACAAATCAGGAAATCGCAATGACCAAGAAAACAAAAAAATCGACTGAGCCGACAACCGGTCCTGAGCTGGAACCTCACCAGATCATTATCCGGCCGCTGGTTACCGAAAAAGGTGTGCACTACACCGAGACGGCCAACCAGTACGCGTTTGAAGTCAGTACGCTGGCGAACAAGACCATGATTCGCCACGCCGTTGAGACCCTGTTTGATGTCAAAGTCGCCAAGGTTGCAACGCAGAATCGTCGCGGCAAGTATCGCCGCTACCGGTTCAAGTATGGTCGCACAAAAAACTGGAAGCGGGCGATTGTGAAGCTCAAACCGGATTTCCGGATCGAGTTGTACTAGTCCTTTTCGCGAACAAGACGCCTGAACTCAAAAAGCAGTTGCCATGGGAATCAGAAAATACAAACCAACATCGGCTGGACGGCGTAACGCCAGTGTCAGCGATTTTGCCGAGCTGACACCGGGCGCAAAGCCCCTGAAAAACCTGATGATACCTGCCCGCAAAAAGGGTGGCCGTAACAATCAGGGCGTGATCACCGCGCGGCATCGTGGTGGCGGTCACAAACGGATGTTTCGGCTGGTCGATTTTCGCCGGGACAAAGATTCGATCGTGGCTCGAGTGGATTCGATCCAGTACGATCCGAACCGCAGTGGACGGATTGCCTTGCTGAATTATTCAGACGGCGAGAAGCGTTACATCCTGGCTCCGGACGGTTTGAAGGCTGGCGACAAGGTCATGAATGGCCCGGACGCGCCTCCCAATGTCGGAAATTGCATGCCGCTTAAGAACATTCCGATTGGAACAACCATTCACGCCATTGAATTGCGACCTGGCCAGGGCGGCGAGTTCTGCCGAAGTGCCGGAAGCTGTGCAACGTTGATGGCTCGCGTAAACGAATGGGCACAAATCTCATTGCCGAGTGGTGAGATTCGCCGAATTCCAGCTAACTGCCGGGCCACGATTGGCAAGGTCAGCAACCCGGATCACATGAATGTTGTGATTGGAAAAGCCGGACGTAATCGCTGGAAGGGGCGTCGGCCTCACGTTCGCGGTACGGCCATGAACCCAATCGATCACCCGCACGGTGGTGGTGAAGGCAGAACAAAAGGTGGTCGCCATCCGGTCAGCCCCCAAGGCAAACCGGCAAAGGGTGGATCGACACGTCAACGCAGCAAGTTTTCGAACAGTGCCATCGTTCGACGTCGCCGATCACGTCGCTATGGCCAGTTGAAATTAAAATAACAGTAACCCAAGACAATTCCAAAACGGCCATGTGAACAGTGGCCCGCAGGAAAAAAACAATGAGCAGATCACAGAAAAAAGGCCCTTACGTCGTCGATAGTCTGTATCGCAAGATTCAGAAGCTGGACGCGATGGGCAAAAAGGAACCGGTAAAAACCTGGGCGCGGGCCTGTACCGTGGTGCCTGAGTTCGTGGGCCATACTTTCATGGTTCACAACGGTAAACAACACACCAAGGTTTTCGTTTCGGAAGAAATGGTTGGTCACAAACTGGGTGAGTTTGCTCCGACTCGTACATTCCGTGGTCATTCAGGCAGCAAGAAGGGCTAGGTCAAAAGGCGCAGTCCGAGCGGCACAAACTGTGGCCGGAAAGACGGACGACCCGGCGACGGTCAGGACAAAACGACGGTAAAGAACAGACGGTAAAGAACAATGGCTCACACAGCAGAACATAAATACGCACGCATCAGCGCCCAGAAGGTTCGCCGACTGGCTGACCTGGTTCGTGGCAAATTCGTGGACGAAGCGATTGACATCCTGAAGTACCAGCCCCACCGCGGTGCGAGAATGCTGGAAAAGGTAATTTTGAGCGCGGCGGCCAACGCACAAGACCCGGAGCAGAACGAAGGCAAATCGACCAATCTGCGGGACCTGTACGTTTCCCATGCACAAATCGATGCCGGACCGATGACGAAGCGGATTCAACCCCGTTCGCGTGGCCAGGCGTTCATGATCAAGAAGCGAACATCACACATCAAGGTTGCGGTAAACCAGGTTTGACCAGCGGGCCGGGCTGGTTGGTCCGCGATGGGATCGGCAGGGTCAGGCAACGGTCGACATGAATTGAAACAAAGAGATTAACGATGGGTCAAAAAGTAAATCCGGTAAGTTTTCGCACTGGTGTCATGACTGGGTGGAAAAGCCGCTGGTATGCACCGAAAGAAGAGTTCGCGCAGCTTTTGCTGGAAGACAAGAAGATCCGCGATTTCATCAAATTGCATCCGGCACGCAAGTATACGGCAGCAGGTATCGACCGGATTGAAATTGAGAGAACACGCGACGAAGTAAAAGTGATTTTGTTCGTGGCCCGGCCGGGATTGATCATTGGCAAAAAAGGCCAGGAAGTTGAACTGCTTCAGGAAGAGCTGCAGAACCTGACCGGTCGCCGGATTAATCTGAAAATTGAAGAAGTAGGCCGGCCTGATTTGCAGGCGCAACTGGTCGCCGAGAAGATTGCTGAACAGCTGACCAAACGCTCGAGCTTTCGGCGAACAATGAAGCGGGCGGCAGAAGAGACAATGGATGCAGGTGCCAAGGGGATCAAAATCCAGTTGGCCGGACGATTGGGTGGAGCCGAGATGGCTCGCCGCGAAAAACAAACTGTTGGTGCGATGCCGTTGAGCACGCTCCGCGCAAAAATTGATTACGGGATTACCGAAGCCGTCACGCCCCAGGGAAATATTGGCGTGCAGGTGTGGGTGAACCAGGGTACTTACGGAGACGAATCCAATGGCGATGATGCCCAAGCGGGTCAAGCATCGAAAGGTCCAAAGAGGTCGTATAAAAGGTAATGCTACCCGGGGAAATCGCGTTGTATTTGGCGATTTCGGGTTGCAGTCACTGGAAGGCGGCTGGATCAAGGCTCAAACCATCGAAGCGGGGCGTATTGCTGCACAGCAATACATTCGCGGCGAAGGGCGGCTGTACATCCGCATGTTTCCGCACAAGTCGATCACCAGTCGGCCGCTGGAAACACGCATGGGAAAAGGCAAGGGCGAGCCCGCATTTTGGGTAGCCACTGTCCGACCCGGCAGCGTCTTGTACGAATTGGCTGGAGTGACTGAGGACCAGGCGAAAGTTTGTTTTGCCCGCCTCGCACACAAAATGCCTTTGCGGGTGCGAATGGTCAAACGTCGCAGCCACTAAAAAAGGTGACAGTGATTTTAGGGTAGTGGATCTTGCCAAAGATCCTGAGGCAACGGGATCTTTGGCAAGATCCACTACATGATCGAACAAGATCCACGAAGCGATTGAAACAGACAGATTTTGAGACGGTGATTGGAACATGAAAGACCGCGAAAA
>JAYVKA010000656.1:0-6640 GCA_043768885.1 Planctomycetota bacterium | reverse complement strand
GATACCAAACTGGCTGACATCATGGAGACGTCGCTGATAACGGCTGATGTGATGGAGGACTGTCATGAGGTCGCCCTGAAGGTCGCCAGAATGGACTTGCTCGCCATTCCCGTACTCGATTCGGATCGGCACATCGTCGGGATCATCACGCACGATGACGTGCTAGACGTCATGCAGGAAGAGGCTGCGCGTGAGACGTTGCGGATCGCGGGGGTCGAGCCGCTGGAGGATACTTACATGAAAACGTCGGTACTAATGCTAAGCTGGAAGCGCGGCATGTGGCTGAGCATTCTACTCGTTTTTTCTGTGTTAACGGCTTTTGCATTGAGTTCGTACGAATCCAGCCTTCAACGCTGGGCATGGCTGGTGCCTTTTATTCCTCTTGTTGTTTCAAGTGGTGGCAACTCGGGCAATCAGTCAGCCACTCTTGTCATCACCGCTCTTTCAAGAGGACAGGTGCGGGGCCGCGACTGGAAAAAAGTACTTAAACGGGAAATCCTGATGGGATTGTGTTTGGGTTCTGCGCTCGGACTACTCGGTTTCCTGGTCGTAGTGCTGTTTCCAAATGTTCCAGGACTCAGCGAAGCGACGATTGTGCCTGTTACCTTGTTGCTGGTTGTGATTTGTGGAACAGTCACCGGATCGATGTTGCCCTTGTTGTTCAAGCATTTGGGGTGGGATCCCGCGATGATGAGCAATCCGTTTGTTGCCGGGATCATCGACATTCTGGGGATCATTATCTACATGAGCGTTGCGATTTTGTTTCTCGGTAACGCTTGATGGCGTGCTCGTTTCAAGGTCAGCCGAAGGCGTATGCGACGGCCTCGCACGTACCCCTTCGGTTTACGGTAAAACGAACAATAAGTCGCTTTACAACCGGGCGCCGAGCAGGATTTGGTCAGCCAGCTGAATGAGTCTCTCTGCGGTGCCGATTTCCGCCGGATCGGGCACTTCGACTTCGTGTGTCATGGTTCGCGGCATTTTGCCCAGGCTCATCCTGTAGGCCCGATCGTAATACTCCAGCAGCAGATCCGTGCAAGCCAGAATATCTCCGGCGCGAAATAGCCGAATTGCTTCGTTCACATTTTGACCGCCGAGTCGTTTTCGAATATTCTCGATCGAGCCTTCGATTTCTTCCGGTGACAAATCACCGTAGACTCCAGCCAATAGTACCACCCGCTTCGAGCGCGGAACATCCATAAATATCGCTGGTGCATTTCGGTATTGATCGTAGAACTCGACCGGCACGGTAACACGTCCAATCCGGTTGCCTTCGTCTTCCACCCAAATTTTTTGCGAAGGGTCCACGGCCGACAGTTCAACAGCCAAGTTGTTTTCGAATTGTTCAACACTCGGCTGGTCGGGCAGCCCGATGGCTCCAAAAGCAGACCCTCGATGGTTTGCCAGTCGCTCGAGATCGATTACCTGCTCACCGAGCTCATAAAGTTTGTGCAGAAGCGCCGTTTTTCCAGCACCGGTCAAACCGCTCAGCACAACGATTTCCCATGGATGGGCAAACACCGTGCGAACATGCCGCCGCCAGGATTTGTAACCGCCATCCAACAGTGTGACTTGAAAGCCCGCTTGTTCCAGCAACCAGGCTACTGACTGGCTGCGCATTCCGCCCCGCCAACAATGCAGGCAGACTGATTTGTTTGCCGGATTGATGGTCCGCGAAATTTTCTGGACCTGCTCAACGATTTCCCGCATTCGTGGTCCAACCAGATCCAGCCCCAGCAGGACCGCCGCTTCGCGACCTGAATTTTTGTACAACGTTCCGACTGCGGCCCGTCCCGCGTCGTCAAACAGTGGAACGTTGCATGCGTTTGGAATATGGCCGCCAGTAAATTCGCCCGGTGACCGGACGTCAATCGTCACCGAACTCCGTGTGCGTGAAAGGAACTCGACAATGTCAACGGTTTCGGCCACAGCAACTACGTTGTAAAAGACTTGAACCAATCGCCTGCGACCGGAAAAGGCGAGACGCCTTCCAGAAAAAAATGGCGGAAGTGCATGGGAATCGAACCCACCAACCGCATGTCATCCATACGGCTCGACGATTTTGAAGACCGTGCCCGGCACCAGCCAAGGACCCACTTCCCCGAAAACTACTTGTTACTCGACCACCAACCCATTGAAATCAACCCGGGCTGGCGGGTATTGCGGATTCATCGCCTCCAGCCGGTCACGCAACAACTGGCTGACAACCAGGTTGCGAAACCACTTTCGGTCGGAGGGAATAATATACCATGGAGCGGCTTTCGTGTTACACCGTGTAATGGCGTCCTCGTAGACACGTTGATAGTGGTCCCACAGTTTCCGTTCGGCCAAATCCTGGGGATTGAATTTCCAGTGGTCCTCAGGATCATCGACGCGGGCTTGCAGTCGCTCGCGTTGGGCTTCTTTCGTGATGTGCAAAAAGCACTTGATGATTTCCGTCCCGGATTCGCTCAGCAGCTGTTCAAACTCATTGATTTGGTCGTAGCGTTTTGACCAGACCTTTTCCGGCACCAGGTTGTGGACACGCGCGACCAGAACGTCTTCGTAATGCGAGCGGTTAAAGATTCCGATATTTCCCCGCCGGGGTACTGCAGCGTGAACCCGCCAAAGAAAATCGTGGCCCAGTTCTTCGTCGGTCGGTTTTTTGAATGAGACAACCTGGCAGCTCTGGGGATTGACCCCTAGCATGATCGTCCGAATCGTTCCGTCTTTGCCCGATGTGTCCATTCCCTGCAGGACGAGCAACACGCTTCGTGTCCCTTCGGCGTACAATCGCCGGGCAAGTCCCGCGATCACTTCGGCATTTTTCCTGATCTGCTTTTCGGCTGATTCCTTGTTAAAGTCTTCACTTCCGGCATCGGCTCCAAAATTTGCCAATACACATTTCTTTTTTGGGTCGATCGTTAAAGGTTGCGGCTTCATGGGCTGGTGATTTTGTGGGCAGATTGTCTTCGTTGAAGGATGTACCATAAACAAAAAAGGCACGCCGTGCAAAAGCGTGCCAGTCGTGCTGTAGCCGAATTCTACTGGAAACGTGATCGGCGTCTATCTCCAGGAACTGTCGCCGGTTGTGCCGCTATTGGCCGTTCTCGATCCACTGCTCGACCGGAAACTGCTGGCCGAACGAACCTGATTGCGGACGTCACCTTCCAGGTATGGCCCAACGCCCAGAAACGACCAGCGGTTGTCCACCGACAAGGCGAGTGCATTGCCACTGTCGTAAACCAGTTTGCCAGACGCACTGTCATAGGCAACCAGCGAGATTTTGGCCGTGCCAGCCTGACGGGATTTGTCATACAGCCGGACTTCGGGCAGACTAATCGGCATCGGTCCGGGCAGGGCAATTCCTGGCATTCCCAGGTAGGAGTTATTGTTGTCGGTTCCTACCCCACCAGAACAGATTTCGAAAGTCATCTCCGAGTCTTCTTTCTTGTCAACAAGTGCCGCCCCACCGCTCAGCAGTCTTTGCCGCAACGATCCGACGACGTACCCTTTGTCAACACAGTCCAGGAATTGCGTATCGACAAACACCTTTTTGCCTTCGACTGGAGGCATCGGCATTCGATCAAGCGTCTTGTCGACGGCATCGGACAACAGCAGCTGTTCCATCCCGGTTCGGGAGGTGTCTGACGTACGAGTGGTGGCGCATCCGGAAAGCAAAGTTGCGGCAACTCCGCTCGCAACAAAAAACGAAAGGACAAGGCGCTTCATAAAAAAGGGGCTCCGAAATTTCGACTGGCAAGTTTAACCTGCCTCAATTATCAAAACCTGTTTTTTTGTGCAAGCGTGATCCAATGCCGGACCGATTTTTTTGCGTTTCAGGCCTTCCAGATCCGGCAGATTCCTTCGAAATTTAGAGATTTGCTCGCGCCTTGCGAAGGGCCGAAGTTCACAAGAGTTCCAACGCTGTAATTGCTAGCGAGACAACTTTATCGCCCGAAATCGGATTGCAGCGTCGCGACCTGGAAAAAAATCAGGTGAGCTTGGGCAGGTTGCCGGTTTTTGTAAAGCCCTGGCGGCATCCTGGCGGAGTTCCTATTTCCAGTTCATGACGTCGTTCATGGGTGACAGAATCAATTTGGAATAGAGCATAATAATGGTGACCGCCATGATTAGCCCCACGATTCCCAACATTACTGCAAATCCAACGGTCGCGATAATCTTGAGGTTGGCTTCTGCTTTTTCCTGCAGCTGCTCGGAACCACGTTCCATCGTTTCGGCCAGCGATCCGGCTGTCTCGCCATTCTCGATCAGAATCAGCAGGTCTTCAGGAAAGGCATTGGTCTTTTCCAGCACCCGGTGAAACTGGTTGCCACTCCGCACTCCGTCTGTAACCTCCGGGATCAATCGCTCATAGAAATAGTTCTGGGTCGATTGCAATGCGAGCAGCATCGTCTCGCCCGCTTCCATTCCTGCGTTCTCGGCGATCGACATCGTCCACGCAAAACGCGACAGTGACAGGGCTTCAATCGTTGGGCCAATCAGGGGGACCCGTCGTGCCAGCCTCATGGGCAAAGTCCCAAAAGTACCACGCATCGTACCAACCACCAGGAACCCGATTCCTCCGCCGATAGTCGAAATGAACAGGCAGTACAAAATGAAGTTGCCCGTCGTGCCGAACCCCAAACCAAACCAGTCTGGTGCCCCCGGTTCTTTGCCTTCCAGCAGAAATCCCATCACCAGCATCAACAGACCGATGATGACAATCGCCGCGCCCAGCTCAAACAGCGGCCAGGCAATTGCGGCCAAAAAACGATTCCGGAATTTGACGAGGTTGTCGTAATGATTTGCCAGGCGACGAAAAGCTTCATCCATTCGCCCCCCTTTCTCGCCCGCCCTGGTAACGGCCAACACCAATTTCGGAAAATAGTCCCCGCACTTTTTGAAAGCACCGGACAGCGAACCTCCCTCGCCAATGTCGTCGGCGACGATACGCAACTTCCGCCGGTAAACAGGCGGCCCAATCCCGGTTTCCCGTTGCAAGGCACTGCGCAAATCGATTCCTGCGGAATAGCTGTTGGCCAGCCGAAAAAAGAGTTTGGCCAACTGGTTTTTGGTCGCGTATGCCATGGGTTTCCCGAAAAGTTCGATCCTGCCTTGTCTGCTGCCCATCAAGTATAACGACAGATCCAAACGAAAAGCCGGAATATCCTGACAATCGCTCCCTGGCGAAATGACTTTGTTCCCCGCAGACTTTGGCGGTATAATCTACCCTGACGGATTCGCCATGGGGCAAGTGGCCGGTTTTCCGTCGTGGATTCGACCGAAAAATGTCGAGGCAATCATACACAGCCGGATTTCGGACCAACCGGATTCCAGCCCTCAGGACTTTCGAAAGGTGTGCCCGATGATTCAAGCCAGTGCGTGTGGAATCAGCATTTTGCTTTCTTCCCCGATCGCGTTGACCGCGATTGCCCAACAACCAAACTCAATCGAAAACTCGCGGGTCCTTGATACGGTCGCTATCAAATCGGGAGGGACCCTGGCTGGTGTGGTGAAAGCCAGGGAATATAAAGACCCGGCAACCGACAAAACGGTGATCGCACTGGAAACCCCTTCCGGAGGTCAGATCATGCTTGACAAACAGGTCGCGCAGATCGTACACGATACACAACTGCACGCGCGTGACTACGAAGTCCGGGTTTCCCAAATGGCGGACACCCCCGAAGCCCATTGGGAAATCGTGAACTGGCTGAAGAATAACGCACAGGCGCGGGCCAAGCTCAAACCTCAAATGGATTTTCACTACCGGCGAATCGTTGAGTTGGACCCGAACGATAGCTCCGCGCGAAGAGCCCTGGGCTTTGTTGAAATCGACGGGAAATGGGTTGACGAAACCAGCTTCTATGCTGCCCAGGGTTATGTTCGCGACGGCGGAAAATGGCGATCGAAACTGGAACTGGATTTGATTCAGCGCGAATCCCGACTCAAGACGGCGGTCGGCGAAGCCAAAAAAGAACTCAACCGTTTCAAACTCCGTTTGCAGGGCATGAATCGCCAGCAGGCGATGGCAGAGCTGAAGCGAATCGTAACCCCCGATATGGTCAGCCTCTTGTTCGACGAAGGAAAAACCGAATCGAACCCGGAGATGAAAAAGATCCTGGTTGAGGCAATCGGTACCCAGCCAACGCTGGTCGCAGGCAATGCATTGATTTGGTTTGCCGTCATGGATCCCGCTCCGGATGTTCGGGATCTTTCGATCTCATTGATGCTGCAAAACGGATATGACCGGGCCGGCTTGGCCAACAACTTGGCGTCCGGATTTTTGTCGAATAGCGACAATCAGGTCGTCAATCGCGCCGCTTACGTGATCGGAGAATTGGGATCCGACAACGTTGTTTTGGATTTGATCCAGCACGTTGTTACGAATCACACTCCTCCGGCCGGTAGTGATCCCGGCCGAATCACTACCGGACTCGGAAATGGTGGGAGTGGGCTTTCGCTTGGTGGTGAACCCCCCAAGGGCCCTCAACCCTACAACAATCCCGAAGTAGTCAACGCATTGACAAAACTGACCACAGCCAACTTTCAATACAGCGTGCCCGAATGGATGAAGTGGTACCGCGAGAACTACACAATTTCCGACTACGATATCCATCGCGACCAATAGATGCATCGCCGGATTGGAAAGGCAAAGCAA
>JAYVKA010000655.1:0-5648 GCA_043768885.1 Planctomycetota bacterium | reverse complement strand
GCGGGCAAGGTCTGAGGCCCCGAAGAAGCATGGCGGACTTTGAATTCGCGCAGCCGCTGATAAGCCCGGTCGATGTCGGAAACAACGATCGCAATGTGTTGAAACCAGTGGTCGTTCGCCCGCGAGTCGGCGGGGACGGGTTGGCCTGCCGCTTGCAGGTCTTGATTCAACCAAATCCGTTCGTCGCCGATCTGCAGACCGACCGTGCGAATTCGCTTTTGCTCATCCGTGCATTCGGATGCGACTTGAAAATCGAGCACGTCGTGAAAGAACGCAACCGATCGGTCCATCTCGCTGACATTGATGGCAACCCCGGCAACGCTGTTTACTGAACTCTCTTCTCCGCGAGTCGTGTCGGCCAACGCAAACACGGCCAGGCACATACAAATCAGAACAGACAAAATGAATTGAACAATCAGCCGTTTTTCGGGTTTCATTTCAATTGCTCCAGCAAGTGGTCACCGACGCGCAGGGCGTTGGCCATGATCGTCAGCGCGGGATTCACGGCCCCGCTCGACACAAAGAAGCTGCCGTCCACGACGTACAGGTTGTCCAGTTCGTGGGCCCGGCAGTTGGCATCCAGAACGCTGGTTGCGGGGTCGCGACCGAACCGCGCCGTGCCGACTTGATGGGCTACTCCGGCCAGAGGAATTCGCTGGCCGACGAACAGGTTGCGCGAGAACAGACCTTGGTGGCACTCGTGTCCGTGGACCGCACATTTCGATTGCTGCTGCATCAGCTCCTTGAGTTTCGCAGTCAAACGCCGATGAGCCTCTTCGTTGTTTGGTTTGTAGCTCAGAACAATTTTTCCGTCGCGGTTAAGCGTCACTCGGTTGTCCGGATCGGGGAGGTCTTCGCTGGTCAACCAGAAATCGAGCGAGTGTTTGGCCATCAGGTCGAGCGTCCAGCCTGGAGCGATCGCCGGCGCTCCGGCCTTTAACGTCTGACCATCCAGCTTTCCGACAAACGAGATATGACCCATCGGATAAGGCCATTCTTTCGTGCCGAAGTAGAAATCGTTGAGCGAAAGGGTTTTTTGAAAGACCGTCGGATTCGGGCATTTCGAAAGGGCCATCAGCACCGAGTTGACGTGCCCCATGTAGTTTCGGCCCACCATGTCCGAGCCGTTTGCCAGGCCGCGCGGGTGTTGGTCATTGGCAGATCGCAGCAGGAGCGACGCACTGTTGATCGCGCCGCACGACGCGACGACGATGCTGGCCGAGAGGGTCAGCGATTTTCCATTGTGCTGGACGACCAGCGAAGTAACTTCGCGGCCCGAGGGAGACGTCACCAGTTTTTCGACGTAGGCGTCCGTCAGGATCGAAACATTCGGATACCGGAGTGCCGGATCGACGGCGCAGGTTTGTGCGTCCGATTTTGCATTCACCAGACAGGGGAATCCGTCACACGTACTGCAGCGGATGCAGGGGCTGCTGTGGGCGACTTGCAGCACCGGCATTCCGTTATGCGGCTTTCCATTTCCGTCTGGATTCTTTGCCGGCGTTTCTTTCAGCCGAATGCCAAGCGGCGTATGAAACGGTTTCAGGCCCAGCCGCTGGAAATCGTCGGACAGATGCTGGATGCGAGATTCGTGGCTGACAGGTGGGTGTGGAAAAGGAGCCGATGAGTGGGGCTCGGTCGGGTCTTCGCCGCGCACGCCGTGAACGTGATAGAGTTTTTCGGCCTCGGAGTAATACGGTTCAAGTTCGTCGTAACCGATTGGCCAGGCGGGGGAGACTCCGCCAAAATGTTTCAGATCGCCAAAGTCTTCTTTCCTCAGACGAAACAGTGCCGCGCCATAAAACTTTGTATTGCCACCGACGTGATAGTTGGTATGCGGGTGCAGTTCTTTGCCGGCGGAATCCAGCCAGGTTTCCTTGGCCTGATACTTGCCATCAAGGTTGACCGCCTTGGTATCCCAGTTCTCTTTTTCACGCGGAACCCATCCGCCCCGCTCCAGAATCAGAATCCGTTTTCCGCTGGGCGCGAGCCGCAGCGCCAACGTGCCGCCTCCCGCACCGGACCCAATGATAATGACGTCGAAGTGATTGGATGCATTCACGGTGACATTCCCACTGGCGATGAGACGGACGCTTTCGATACTCCAGTCTTGGATGCGCGAGCGTGGTCCGGGTTACGGCTGGCGAAGTGAAATCATTGATTCGTGGCTGAGATCGGACGCCCCTGACTTCTCGCATGGAAACCACGACGCTTCGTGGAATGGATGGGTTTCACAAAATCCACGAACAGGATTGACGACGGTTCCATTTCTTGAAATGCCCGTTTTTGCAGGGAATCGAAAGATTTTTCGTCGCCCAAAAATCTGGCACACGAATCGCCAAGCAAGTACGCCGGAAAAGGTTGCGATGGCCACGGACCGAAGTCCTGAAGCTGTCGCACCGAAGCGAAATCGGGTCGAGTTACTCATGTTGAAAATCACAAAACTTGTTGGCCCCGAAACGATTTGCCGCTTGCGACTGGAAGGCAAACTGCTTGCACCCTGGGTTGATGTGTTGCTGAGCGCCTTCAATGGCACCGACACATCCGATTCGCCGGTCGAGCTGGATTTGGCACGCGTCTCCTACGTGGACGAATCGGGCCTGATCGCACTTCGCAGTCTGATCCGTCGCGGTGCAGTCATCATCGCGACATCCCCGTTCGTTTCTGAACTTTTGAAATGTGAGAGCCAGCCATGATTACCTTGACCCGTCCGTACAGCCCAGCCAAAAAATCATCGACCCGTTCCAGAACATCATCGATGGAAAGTGTGTTCCCGGTGGTTTCCCCGCCTGAAACATCAAACGGCAAGCGATTCACCGCTCTACTTCAGCAACGGGACGCCAGGGCGTTTGAGAAACTGGTCGAGCTTGGCACGCCGGTGTTGCTGGCGGCGGCCAAACGATTTCTGCGAAATGATGAAGACGCTGCCGACGCGGTTCAGGATACGTTTTTGCTCGTGTTCATGTCGCTCGAAAGATTCCGGGGTGATTCCTCCATCATGACCTGGGTGCACCGGATTCTGATCAACAAATGTCTTATGAAACTGCGGTCCAGCGCAGGCAAGGGGAGCGTGTCGATTGATTCGGTTGATTGTGAAGCTCGCTGCAACCCGATGACCAGCAGAATCGAGCCAGCCGCACCGGAGTCCAACTGTGAGCTGGAGGCAGCCGAAACAAAAACGCTTGTACACGAATGCATTCGTCAGTTACCATCGGCCTATCGAACTATCATCCGGCTTCGCGATTTTGAACAGCTCGACACAGATCAGACTGCTGCAGTCCTGGGAATGACGCCAGGGGCCGTGAAGACCCGACTGCATCGTGCCCGCCAGGCTCTGCGCGGGTTAATCGAAGCGGTTCTTCAAAGCGGCGAAGTCAGGCGTAACCTGGTGTCCGCTTTTGCATCCAACAACTAGTGGATCGTCCAGGTTGAATCGAAATGTAGGACGGGCACTCTTGTCCGTCAAAACAAAGTCGGCCAAGAGTGGCCGACCTACACAAAGTCGGCCAAGAGTGGCCGACCTGCCGTCACCAGTAACCCATTCAAGAAATTCAGGGAGTCTTCAGATGAAATCGATGACCAAATCCATGGACACAGAAAAAATGATGAACGAGTCGGCGACCCGTTCCCGCAAACGAGCGATTGTGATCGGCGCTTCGGTGGTGGCGATCGCCGGTGCCTGGCTGTTGTTCCGCCCCGAACTGTTATTCGTAAACAAAACAGTCAACGAAGGCCTGCCAGTCTCGTCGGCCATGTCCACCAACACCAATGAAGCGATGTCGATGGTTCTGTCGAGCGGTTCATTTCATAGCGTCGCTCACGATACCAAAGGCATGGCGACGATCCATCAGTTGTCCAATGGCAACCGCGTTGTTCGCCTGACCGATTTTGAAACTTCGAATGGTCCGGACGTTCATCTGTTTCTGGTTGCTGCCAACGACGCGACGGACAGCCCGATGGTCAAGGACGCCGGGTACATCGACCTTGGCTCGCTCAAGGGAAATATCGGTGACCAGAACTACGAAGTGCCGCAGGATCTTGATTTGGGCAAGTACCAGGCGGTGACTGTCTGGTGCAACCGGTTCGGTGTGAACTTTGGTACCGCTCCGCTGATGGCCGGAGAAACGAACACAAGTGGCATGATGGCCGGGGCGCCGATGACCCTGTCGACCGGAATGTTTCACAGTGTTGCCCACGACACGAAGGGAACTGCCACAGTTCTGCAACTGGACGACAAGCATCGCGTGCTGCGGCTGACCGAATTTGAAACTTCGAACGGGCCGGACGTGCGGGTTTATCTGGTCGCTGCCAACGATGCAGCGGACAGCGAGACGGTCAAATCGGCTGGGTTCATGGAGCTTGGCAAACTGAAAGGGAACATTGGCGACCAGAACTATGACATCCCCGAGTCGATCGATCTGGACAAATACAAAGCCGTGACGATCTGGTGTGCCCGTTTTGGAGTGAATTTCGGAACGGCACCACTTCAGTAAACACGATCCTGCAATTTGCAATTCAATGGAAAGCCTTTTCATGAAACTGAAAACGAACTTCCACCTGGCGTTGGCTGGCACGGCTTTGTTGCTGGGCCTTGTGGCCGCGAGCACCGTGCCAGCCAGTTTTGCCAATCGCAACGCCGATAACCCGACAACCGAATTAACAACGATGGACAAAGCGCAATTGCCAATGACCGAAACCGAATGGAAACAGCGACTGACCCCGGAGCAATACCGAATTCTGCGCCGCAAGGGAACCGAACGGGCCTTCACAGGCGAGTACTGGAGCACGAAAGACGAGGGCATGTACGACTGTGCCGGATGTGATCAGGCACTGTTCGCGTCCGACTCGAAGTTCGATTCCGGCACGGGCTGGCCCAGCTATTTTCGCCCCGCCGACAACAACAGCGTCCGCACCGTATCCGACAACACATTTTTCATGCGACGGACCGAAGTGACTTGCAGCAACTGCGGCGGACACCTCGGCCACGTCTTTGATGACGGACCAGCACCCACGGGAAAACGCTACTGCATCAATTCGGCCGCGCTGAAATTCGACGCGACCGATTGCCCGGAATCGAAATGTGACACGCGGTAGAGAGGCAAATGCAATGGAAAACCCTGGCTCCCTTCTCCCCCGGCTTTGCGGGGGAGCAGGGCTGGGGATGATGGGGTGATCGACGAGGCGTTTTGCAATTCGCGCTGTCAAGAACAAGACTTGAGAACCCCCTCACCCCCGACCCCTCTCCCCTAAAAAGGAGCGAGGGGAGTTGAAACGCGGAACACAAATAATCGCAAGCGATCGAAACTGTCGCTGCAGGATTCACTCGATTGCGACCAGATGTGCCAGAAGAGCCTCGGCCCAAATTATCAGGGAACACAAAAATGGAACAACTCATGCACGCAAACAATATGACTTCCATGCCAGAGGCAATGACCGAGGCAATGCCTGATGTCGTGATGCCCGCCTGTCCTGTTCAGAAACTGTTGAAAGGGCAGAAGGCACTCGTTACGGGTGCCAATTCCGGGATCGGACGCGGTATCGCGATCGCCCTGGCGCACGCCGGCGCGGACGTGATCGTCAATTACTTTTCCGGCGAAGAACAGGCGATGCAGACAGTGGAAGAAGCCTCGCACTGCAGCAGCCGCGTC
>JAYVKA010000654.1:0-2317 GCA_043768885.1 Planctomycetota bacterium | reverse complement strand
TTGATGGCTGGTACGGTCAGGTCTCCAATTTTTTCGATTACGTCGCCGCGTGAATCCAGCAACTCCGTTCCATCCGAATTCATAACCGGTTTCGCACGCATTTCGGCGATCATACCTGGATCAGAATTCAACCGTGTGACGATCAAGTCGACCCGATCCGGATTGGGCGGGATGATTTCGAGAGAAACGGCTTGCGACGCGCCGGCTCCCTGGGCGTCGCTGGCGATTTGCACAACGATCGGGACGCCGGGGAAATCTTTCGAACGTTCCGTTGCAGCTTTGACCCGCAGAATGATTTCTTCGCCCGGCAAACTTCCGGCTTTGGTCCATTGCCCTCGCCAAGCGGGTTGGCCTTCGACTGTAAAAAAGATCGCTTTTTCAATGAAGGCATTGTCCGCCGGCGGGTTGGCTCCGACGTCCCAGCGAATGAAACAGTTCTCCGGCAAACTGCCGTCGCCGCGTTTGACTGGCATCGCATGTGCCTGTTCGACATCGACGCTACTGTTGAGAACGACGACCGATTTTTCTGGCTCGGTCCGGGATGCAGCGAGGTACAACTTGCGATCCAGGCTGAGGGGAATGATGGCACCACTGTTCATCGCTGACGCCTGGCCGGTGTCGGGAATACTGACGTAGGCCAGCAAGTCCCGTTGCCAAGAGATCAACTCCGAATTTGGAATGTCCGTCGGCGCAGGTTGTTTCGCGGCAGCCATCAATTCGATCGCCCAACCGTTCAACCGCTCGGCCGATTCGTCCGACGGCGGAATGACGGAAGTTGTCGCCAGCGTCTTCATGGCGCTGGTTACAAGGTTCGCCCATCGGCGGTAGTCGCCACGAATGTTTGCCGAGCCGACTTCGTTTTGCACGCTGGAGAGCAGATCAGCCATCGTGCGGTCGATTTCAACGTGGTAGTCGTTTTCCTCTGGCTCTTGGGTGAACTTGAACTGTTCTCCTTCCGGCAATTTCCGGACCTGATCGATCAAAGTCGCCAGCCTCGATTGCAATGCCAACCGGTCGGCGAACGCGGGAACGCTACTGTGCAGTAACCTTTGGATTTCCCTTTCCTGTTTCCAGGTGACAAGTTTGCCTGACTCAAGTCCGGTTTCCGGTTTCGTCGCAGGGAGAATGCTGATCGCGTTCAGGAATCGTTGGTGTGTCGTCGCATTCAATACGTCGAGTTGTCGCTGAATGGTGCGAAGGTCAGAACCCTGAAGATCGAGAATCGAATCGCTGGCGATTCGCGGAATGTTGAACGAGCCGATTTCCCGGACCAGCAAACTTGCGGCCTCAATTTCGGACGGGTTGGTTTGGCACCATTCGATCCATGAAGGCACGCGACTGACCGCGTCGATATAGCCACGCATCCGGCTACGTGACACGCTCCATGTGCTGAAGTATTTGGATGGAAGGCGTGATGGACTGGCCCATGCCGAAAGTCCTGCTGACCGATTGTTGATCCTCTGTTGAAACTGGTTCCAGGCCTGAGTCATTTCTCCGGCCAAACCGTCACCGGTATTTCTGACTTGCGTGAACGAGGCGATCGCGGTTTGCAAATGGTTTAACCCGGAATTGATCGCTTCAACTTCGGCAACGGCACGTGAGTCAGTGCCGATCGTATTCATTCGCTGGTTCCGAATTACCAATCCCTGAATCCTCATCCACGTTTTCGGAGCGAAGTCCGCCGGAGCGAAACATTCCCCGGCACCATTCAGCGATCGCGAGTCCAGTTCGGCTCGCAACTGCCAGAAACGGAGGAATGGATCGGAGATTGGGGCGGGGGACGCGGCAGTGGCTGGTGCGTTTTCCCCTCCGGCTTTTGCAGGGTCAGCAGCCGCAGTGCCTTTGGCTGGATTTTCCGTATTTTGCGGTTCTTGTCGCGAATTCCGACTGAAACCGGTTCGAGTTCGGGAAAGTGATGTCGGTCCGAAGAATTCGGACAAAGCAAACTGGCCTGAAGATTGGGCAACTGTCGAACCTGGGACAATACGACGATTGACTGAACTGGTTTTCCCGCCACCTTCCGGAGCCAAATTTTTTTTGGCTTCGGCCTCTGCCGCTTCTTTGGCGAGTTTCTCAAGCCCGGTCTTGTAGGCAACGACAACGTTTCGCGCACCCTTCTCCCAGACATCGCCGGAGTCCGACCCAATGTGACCGCCTTGTCCGTAGCGGAACAGCAAAGGAGTTTGTTCCCCGTCAGTAACCCTGTGGCTGTACCGAAGGACCGCATCGTAAAATTCGTCCAGTGTCAAAGTTTCCTTGTTGGTGCCGGATTCGTGCCATTTCGGATGCAAGGCATATTCGCTGGCGCTTTGCAACA
>JAYVKA010000653.1:0-7206 GCA_043768885.1 Planctomycetota bacterium | reverse complement strand
TGGAGGTGTTTGTCATTGTTGTGCCTCGGACTGATTGCACGAAATGCAAGTTGAAGAGTTCCGAAGTGCGTCGCCACGATAACCTGACGAGTTAACTTGCGGGAGGCTTGGACCGCGATTGCAGTCAATTTGCGAAGAAATTACGAACGGGCAAAATCAAACGGCGGCGCAGACCGGGTTGAAAATCTGTTGACAATGACTGATCGAATGGGATTGACTGCCCTGCACCGCGATCTGAGCCACGTTACTTGTCCTCAGACGTAGACGGCGGGGCCAATGATTGTTCCCTGGCCACCGACAAAATCAAAAATCTGCGAACCAACGTTTCGTTACTCTTGCCCGTGTCCAGTTGCGAATTCGTTTCTTTATACCTTTCCAAAAAATAAGATTCGCCGCGCTTCCCTTCTGATTCGGCCAATTCAGTCTGGCCGCCTTTTCCCGGTTCGCTAACACCAGCCGAGGACCCGCTAGATCCCCCACCTCCACCCATTCCTCCACCCGCTCTACTACCCAATTCTCCGCGTTCACCAGATCCGGCTTCTTCGACGAATCCTCCAGCGGCACCCATTCCGCCGCCCGATTCGGCATTACTGTTCTCGTCACCACGTCCACCGTCAGCCAATTTGCTTTCGCGACTATCTCGATCTTGCGCCGCTTGTTCTTCAGCAGAAACATCGCCAAAACGTCGCAGAAACCGAGCGTTAGAAACTCCTTCATTTTTTGCAGGCGAAGAATCGGGACTAATTTGCCTTGCGAAATCTTCTTGTCGGCTTTGCTTCGATTGCAGGTCTTTGCCATCGGAGCCTTCAGGATCCAGCGAGAATCCGAACATTTGCTGTTCTTGTTCCGGTCCTTTGATCATCGAGATGGTGATATCTTTTTCCGCCGAGTTAATTCGTTGAATCATTGTCTTCCATTCGGAATCAGTTCCTTCGAAGACAAAAACTTCGACCACATTCCGGTCACCGGGCGCGGATCGGGTTACTTCTTTTTCACCGGTCATCGACTCCAAGACTTTATTCCATGAGGTCCCCGGCGCGGGAACAGTTACGGCAAAAACATGAGACGTTGATTTCGCAGATTCGGCATCCATACCCGGAACAGGAGCGCCAAACCCTGAGCCGCCATCAGCTTCCAGAAGGGAAGGGTTTTGCATTGCGGCTTTCTGGTCCTCGGCTTTTTCCAAGGCCATGAACTGGCCCGGTTCTCCGGACTTGGAATTCATTTCGCCCGGTTTTTCCTGCAACTGATCCACCGCTTCATTTGCGCCGCTTTGGCCGGTCTCACCTTGTTGACGATTCAGAGTTTGCAACGTTCCTGATTTGTCTTGAATGGGAGCGCCCAATGACCGATTTTGACCAAACCCTGTACCCATTCCCTTGTTTTGTCCGTCATCGTTTGCACCGCGAGTCGCAGCCGGTGACGATTTGGCATTCGATTTTTCAGTACCAATACCATTCTCGTCAAATTTTCCGCCTTCCATCGAAAGCTTCATGGCTTCGGCAGATTTGTCGAGCTGTTTCAGCTCGGCAATTCCAGAATCGCCTCCAGCCGCTCCGGCCCTGGATGCATCAAGCTGCATCAATTCCGTTTCTGGCTCTGCAACTATTGAGGCCAGTGGTGGTTGATACGGCCCGTCGGCGATGTACGGCGCGCTTCCAGGGAGCGATCCCGTACCAGTGCTGTCGTGAGCAATTTGCATTGCAGCGGGATCGGCTCCAGTCAGGCCCTTCGAGTTATCGATGGCACTCTTTGCAGAAACCCCGGCGCCGAGTTTCATGTCGCCCGGACTTTCATTTGTTGACTCCGGTGTGGCAACACTGGATGCAACCGTTCTTCCACCCCAAAAAGCCTGGGGATTCCAGAGAACCATGGCGAGGATCAAAGCGGCGACGGTGGTGATCGCTGCGGTCGCAACCTTCAGCCACGTTCGGCTGCGCCGCGCAGGTGTTCCAAAACTGGCGGCAACTGGCTCTCTCGCCGTCCGCGCGGGAGCAGGAGTCAATTTTGAATCAAGTCTTTCCAGAATCGACGCCGAAAAATCGCGGCCCGGCTTCATCGCCGGCAAATTCCGAAACTGGCCCGAGAGTTCTTTCAAACTGCGTTCCAGTTCCTGAAGCCGCGGGCTGCAGGCAATTTCATCGCGAACTGTCGCCGCCGATGCCGAATCCAGTTCGCCATCAATGTAGGCACTAATCAGTTCTTCGATTGAAGGGGTTGTCATAAAAGTTGCCAGTAAATCAATTCGTCATGCTTCAAAAAATTTCGCTCGTTCCCTGCCTGCTTCTTCGTTTTTCGTCTGCTTCTTCGTTTTTCGTCTGCTTCTTCAATCGTCCGTTTCCACCAGCTTCAACATCTCGTCCCGCAATTGCATACGTGCGCGAAACAAACGGCTGCGAACCGTACCCACCGGCAGTTCCAAAACCCCGGATATTTGTTCGTAGTCCATTTCTTCAATCTCGCGCAAAATCAATATCGCCCGGTGTGGTTCGCTCAAACACGCCATCGCCTGTTCCAGTTGCATCAGACTTTCCTCACGCACCATTCGTCCGTCCGGCGACTCCGAGTTGCCAGCGAAATCAGGCATCGATCCATCGCCCATCCCGTCCAGCGAAACCGTTGGCCTGGAAGAACGAATTTTCGAAATCGCCTGGTTGCGGGCAATCCGAAACAGCCAGGAATAAAACGCACTGCGCCCGGCAAAACTGTCCAGCTTTCGCCACGCCAACAGAAACGCATCCTGAACCACATCGGCTGCCATCATCTCGCACCGCAGCATCCGGGCCATGCTGTTGAACAGCCGGTCCTGATACCTGCAAACCAGCACGCCGAACGCCTCCCGGTCTCCAGCCACCGAGGCGGAGATCAGGTCCTGATCGGGGGGGCCGGAATGATGGTTCATGGAGTTGGACGCCGGGAGTGGGCTGGTGGTTCCCATCGGTTTTGCATGTTTTGGCTTGAATCACAGCCCGACAGTAATTGCCGAACCGCAGCGGTTGATCCGATCATTCTAACAAACCCGCCGGCCGATGCGAAAAACTGCCCCATCAAATTCGGCCCAATTCGGGCAATTGTCCGATCAGGCAAACGATGATTTTGTCGGCCGGGTTGGCGACTCGAACAGGTATTTCCGGTACAGATACAAATACAACGCAATTCCCGCCACCAACAAAAACATGCTGAACCATTGGCTAATCGTAAACGGCGTTCCGAAAATTCCGGCTTCATCGTGGCGAATCACCTCTTCCAAAAAACGGCTGACCGGATAGACGATGATCATGGTCGCAAAGACTTCGCCGACAAACCGTCTTCGTTCGGCCAACAGCCACAGAATCAGACTCAGCATCGCGGCGTTGATTGCAGCGTAAATCTGGGTCGGATGAATTGGCAATGATCGATCGGAAAACACTTCCATCGCAATCGTTTTTTGACCTGTCCCATCAGAGTCGATTACGACTTCCAGGCCGCTGGGGTTCACCTGGTGCATGGCAGCAGCGGCAATCCTTCCGGCCTCTGGAGGCATCACGAGGAAACGGTCTCCGGCCCTCAGCCCCACGTTTTCAGCAACGCTTCCCAAATCGATTTTCGTTCCAACCCGAATTCCTTTTTCATCCTTCGCCTCGTCGGAATCGGCTCCGAACAGCGTCCCGTCAATTAGCTGGTCCATATAAGGTGCCGATCCGGCGGGGAACTGCATGCCAAACGGATGATCGCCGCATTCACCGCCATAACAACAACCGTTCATCAAACAACCGATTCGCCCTATCGCAAGACCCAGCATCATGGCCGGGGCGAGCGCGTCGAACGTTCTCCAAACCGGCAGTCGCGAAAACGGGATGTAGAACAACGCGGCAACTCCGGCTCCAACGAGACTGCCGTAAACAACCAGCCCGCCTTTGGTCATGTCCACGAGATCAATGATTGAGGGGCTGCCGCCAGGTCCTTCAAAGCTGCCCCATTTTTGAATGACATAGAAAACCCTAGCCCCCGCGATTCCCGCCACCACAATCCAAAAACAAAACGACAGGGCCTTTTCGCTATCCAGTTTTTCGCGTCGGCATCCGGCAACCACCAAACCAACCGCCGACAATATCGCCAGCATCAGAAAAACTCCGTAGCCGCGAATCGCCAGGCCCATGTTGATCGGAGGTCCAGCTGGATCGGCCGGATTGAAACCGGTGATTTCCAGTAGCGGAAACACAAAGTGAATGACCGCCGCAACGATCAAATAGAGTGGCAGGAAGTCCTTCGCCGCCCGCACCCAATCGCTGTCACGAACTTGCCACAGGAAAATCAACAGGCCAACGATCAGCCAGCCGACGGTCAGCCAGCCGTCGAACAACCAGGGCGGTATTGCAAGAAAAGTCTGCTTCATCGATTACTCAACCAGGCAATTGTCGATCAACCGCGTTGCTCCAACTTTTGCCGCAACCAACAAGACTGCCGGAAACGTCATCCGCTGCATCGTCTCCAGCGTATCGGGATGCGCGATGACGGCATATTCGATTTCCGAAACTCCGCCGTCAATCAGCGACTGGTTCAGCCCTGTCATGATCGCGTGCGAGTCCCGCTCGCCTTCGCGAATCGAATCGGCCGCAGCCCTCAGACTTTGGTTGATCGCCAATGCCCGCTCTCGTTCGTCCGGTGACAGGCGACGATTGCGGCTGCTGAGCGCCAATCCATCCGCGTCGCGAACAGTCGGTGCAACCTGGATTTCGCAGGGCATATTCAGGTCGCGAACCATTTGCCGAACGACCGCCACCTGCTGAAAATCCTTTTGCCCAAACCAGGCGTCATCGGCCTGGGTCATGTTCAGCAGTTTCAGCACCACAGTCGTAACGCCGCGAAAGTGTCCAGGCCGCATCTCGCCTTCCAGCCGCCGGGCCACCGGTGGCGGATCGATGTACGTTCCGAAATCGGCCGGGTAGACCCCTGCCTGATCCGGTGCAAAAACCAGATCGACTCCCAACGGAGCCAGCAAATTCAAATCCTCGTCGAGCGTTCGGGGGTATCGCTCGAGGTCTTCCACCACTCCGAACTGAATCGGATTCACGAAAATCGTGACGATAACGCGGTCCGCATTCTCACAAGCTGAGCGAACCAGGCTGAGATGCCCCTCATGTAGTGCGCCCATGGTTGGCACGACAGCGATCCGGTCGCCCGCCGATTTCCAGGCTCGAACGCACTGGGTCACTCGATCGAACGAACGACAAATGGTTGGCAAAACAGTCACGGGTTTCTCGGCTTGCATTGGCAATCAGGTCTTATTGGCCTATTGAAAAAACTTCCAACGATCTTTTCCAAAAAATGGGGAGACTGCTTCACTCAGAAACCCGTTCGGAATCATGTGTTTCTAGCCGAATTGGCTGGTTTCCGCCATTCCGGAATGACACGGGCCTTGACTTGGAGCGGTGGCAAAATGTGCAAGTTGTTCCGAATCTGCTTGTTTTCGTTTGCCATTGGGGCCTGTATGATGGAAATACCTTCGTTTTCATTCTGCCATGCAACCCTTCGTTCCGGACCTGAACCCAAGTACTGCTGTATCCGGACGGCAATGTCGATCAGGAACTGGTGGACGCGAGCCGACCACGAATCAGGACCAAACCGGGGAGAAACGGAAATGTCGGAATCCAATCTGAACATGACAGCCGACGGAAAAGTTGCTGAACACGAACTGGAAGGCTTTCGCAACCGTTTTCTGTTTTTCAATGCGATCCCCAGTTGGGTCGTCAGTTTCGTGCTGCATGTCTTCCTGATCCTGATGCTGGCCCTGGTTTTCCTTCCGGACAATCTCAAGCCGCCGATCACCTTCGAAGTTTCGGATGTTTCCGGCGAGCAACTCGATTCGATTGACGTGGACCTCAACGCGCTGGACCTGACGAACTCCCAGCTCGAAATGGAATCGCTCGTCCAACCTGAACAAAAACTCTCCGACATGCCGTTGCCGGAAGTGCCGACCGAGCCGCTTCAGACCGAGTCGCTATCCGAATTGACTTCCGATTTCACACCAGCCGCAGTTCAGGAATCGTCCGGAGGTGGAGAGATGGCCAGCCGAACTGCCGAGAACCGCTCGACACTGGGGAAACGATTTGGCGCGACTACAGAAAGCGAGCAATCGGTGGATCTCGCGCTGGAATGGCTGGCCAAGCATCAGCTGGAAGACGGCAGCTGGAACTTTGATCATTCCCACGGACCGGGAGTTCGTTCGAGAAAGGACACGGGCTCGTACGCCAACTGCATCAATGGTGCGACGGCGTTGGCTCTGCTTCCATTTTTTGGAGCAGGCAACACGCACTACGCAGGCGACTACAAGGAAACTGTTGCGAAGGGCCTGAAGTTTTTGACGACCCATGGCGAACGGCAGAACGACCGAATTTCCTGGTGGGAAACGAACGGCGAGATGTATTCTCACGGCCTGGCTTCCATTGCCCTTTGCGAGGCTTATGCAATGACCAATGACCAGTCGCTACTGGAATTTGCGACTGGCTCAATCCGATACATCGAATGGGCCCAGGATCAACGAGGTGGAGGATGGCGCTACGAGCCCAAAAGCCCAGGTGATACGTCCGTTGTCGGATGGCAGATCATGGCTCTCAAAAGCGCAAAGATGTCTGGCATTGAGACCGACGACAAAACCTGGAAACTGGCAAAAAAATTTCTGGACTCTGTTTCAACGGATTATGGTGCATTCTACGGTTACATGTCCAAGCCGTCGGGACCGCCGGGATTGAACAAGGCTCGCACGGCTGTTGGATTGTTGTCCCGAATGTATATGGGCTGGGAACGCGATCAACCTGGATTGGTGGAAGGAGTGACCTGGATAGGCGAGTATCGACCATCGACCGGAACTCGCACCAATCCAACCGGCGCGAACATGTATTACAACTACTACGCGACACAGGTAATGAAACACTACGGCGGCGAAATGTGGGACAAGTGGAATGTCGAAATGCGGGATTTCCTGGTTGCAACACAGGACACCGATGGTGCCGAGCGAGGCAGCTGGTTCTTTGCCCGTTCCGACGACCTTTCGCCTGACGCAGGAGGAAGACTGTATTGCACGTGCATGGCGGCGATGACCCTCGAAGTCTACTACCGCTTCCTGCCGTTGTACGAAAAGAAAGCGACTGAGGACGCTTTTCCTCTGGACTAATGGGTATTTCAAAACCGGCTCTGAGATCGTGGCTTTGGCTTCCAGCCGAAGCA
>JAYVKA010000652.1:0-3282 GCA_043768885.1 Planctomycetota bacterium | reverse complement strand
GTCAGCGTCTGGTTGCTGTTTGCCCTTTGCTACATCCTGCTGAGGGGGCTGACGGAACAGCTGTCCAGGATCCGCTTGCGATTCCATCCCATCCTGGACTATATCGGTAGCGCGATCACAACACTGGCGACCGGATTCCTGTTCGTTTCGTTCCTCTGTTTTACAATGATGTTTGCGCCGATTCCGGTCGAGGACGCCACGGCATTCAATGAAAAGGGGATCTATCCCGAGCAAATGTGGTGTCAGCTGGCAGTTACGCTTTCGAACAATTCGATGGCCGCCCAGCCGACATCGGCCTGGTTCGGCGACGTTGAAGCAGCCGGCGCGGCTTGCCGGCCGTCCGGCGATGCCGCCTGGTATGTGACGTATGGCGATTTTATCCGGGAAAAAATTGCCGGCACTACGAACTTGCGAATCGCCAAACCGAAATACTGACCGCCAAATTCGGCGGCCACTCTGGCTACCGTCGTTGGCGTTGTTCTACTTCGTGGCAAGCTGGTTTGCCAGTCGCCCCGGCGAACCCATCGCGTTGTAGCCCCCGTCAATGTGCAACACTTCGCCGGTGATTCCGCCCGACATATCGGACAACATAAAAGCACCCGTGCGACCAACTTCTTCGTGAGTAATGTTGCGGCAGAGCGGGGCCACGTGCTCGTACATCTTCAGCATTTCATTGACTCCGGCCGCACTGCCGGCCAGCGTTTTCAACGGCCCGGCGCTAATTGCATTGACGCGGATTCCACGTGGGCCGAGGTCGAACGCCAGGTAACGGGTTGCCGCCTCCAGTGCCGCTTTGCAAATCCCCATCACGTTGTAACCGGGTACGATTTTCTCGCCGCCAAAGTAACTCATGCATGCGATCGACGCTCCGTCGTTCAGAATCTCCCGCGCCGCGTTGCTGACCGCCATCAAACTGTAGACGCTGATGTCCATCGCCATCGCAAATCCCTTGCGGCTGGTCTCGATCGTGTCCCGCTGCAAATCGTCGCGATCGGCATAGGCAATTGAGTGCAACAGAAAATCAATCTTGCCAAACTGACGGCCCGCTTCAGCCATCACTTCACGAATGTTGTCGTCGTTTTGAACGTCCAGCGGCACAAGGAACTTTGCTGACGAATTTCCCTCGATGCACTTCTCGACACGGCGACGATTCTTCTTTTTCTCGTCGTCCGGGCGATCCGGCAAATGGGTAAAACCGCACTCGCCCCCTGCGTTCATGATCTCCTGGGCAATCGCCCAAGCGATCGAACGGTCGTTCGCAACACCCAGAATCAAGCCCTTTTTCCCGGCGAATAAACCCATCTTCGATAACTCCAAGTCCTGCTTTGCGGCGTGAGATGAACCACGCCTGTTGTTTTCGGAAATCAGAATGACTACAGTTTGATCGATGCGAGAACGTGAGTCTTGGTTAACCCGAAGCGTTAACGAGGAAAACTGTTGCCTGCCAAATTGGTCGTCGCGTTATTGTAGCCGGAATCAAACTCGGCTGAGAGACCCTTCCGGGAATCGCCAATCCCGCAATCTTGCGTTCGCTCCGTTACGAAAGTGACTTATGACCCAGTCTCTGGCCAGCCAGATTGTTGCCGGAAGCGCCGCATCGCGTGCGCTTCCCGAGCTCATCGAATCTGTTCAACAATCCAGTGACCGCAAAACATTCCTGGCCGCCGCACTCAAAATTCTTTCCCGCGAATCCTCGATCCGATCGCTGGCCGTTGTGCGGGGCCGAAAAGGCGTTTGGCAAACCGAAACGCATACCTCACCTGCCGAACCGAAAGTGCCGGAGGAAATGCTGCTCCAGGCCCTCGACGAAGAATCGATCGTCAGTATCGGGGGCTGGACCGCATGTCCGTTGATGATCCCGGCATCCGACGGGCGACTGTTGATCGGTCAGGGCGAATCGGCCGCCGATGAATTCCGCTCGTTGGCGTCGGCGCTGGGAATCATGCTTCGTTGGCAGACACTGTTGCGCGGACAAACGCGACGGGCCGAACGACTCAAGGCTGTCCTCGATGTAACCGTCAACTGGAAACACACGGGCCGCACCGACGAACTGCTCGAACAAATCGCCGAGACATCGACCCGGCTGCTGGGCGCCGAGCGCGCGACCATTTTTCTGCTCGACACCGTTCGAAACATGCTTGTCGGACGTCCGGCCCTGGGAGTCGAAGGTGGCGAGCTGTTGATCCCGGTCGATGGTGGAGTGGTCGGTCATGTGATTCAGCACCGCGAATCACAGCGTGTTGATCGCGGCATCGCCAGTGAACAGGCGATGGTTAATCGCGAAATCGACAAACAACTAAAATTCAAAACCCAGACGTTGTTGTGCGTTCCGATGTCCAACTCGCGCGGCCAGTTGATCGGCGCGTTTGAATTGATCAACAAAAGAGAGGGCAACTTTTCTGACGAAGACGAGCAGGATTTGGCCGAGCTGGCGATGCATGCTTCGCTGGCAATCGAAAACAGCCGTCACATCGAAACCATCAACCAGGCACGACGGACCGTCGCCGACCAGGCCGCCAGCCAGGTCGACTGGATCGGCCAGTCCCTGGGAATGGAAAAAATTCTGGCGACCATCCAGCGTGTGGCCGATACCGAACTGGCGATTCTGATCACCGGTGAAAATGGAACCGGGAAAGAGATCGTCGCGCAAAAGATTCATTACCTCAGCGGCCGTCGCGACCAGCCGCTGGTGGCCGTCAATTGCGCGGCGATCACGGAAACACTTTTGGAAAGCGAACTGTTCGGTCACGAGAAAGGCGCCTTTACCGACGCCCATCAAACCCGCGCCGGGAAATTTGAACTGGCCAGCCAGGGAACGCTGTTCCTGGACGAGATCGGTGACATGAGCCTTTCCGGCCAGGCGAAACTGCTTCGTGTGCTGGAAGAAAAAGTTGTCGTTCGCGTGGGTGGATCGACTTCCATTCCCACCGCAGCGCGAATTCTGGCGGCAACGAATCAGGATTTGGCCGGACTGGTGCGGGAGAGAAAATTTCGCGAAGACCTTTTCTTCCGGCTAAACGTTTTGGCGATCGAACTTCCCCCGCTCCGGGCCCGTGGCGAAGACATTCTGTTGCTGACCGATCACTTTCTCGCCCAGTTCAGCCTGAAGATTCGCCGCAAAATACCCGCCTTGGCCGCGTCCGCGCGAAAGCGGCTGCTTGCCCACGATTGGCCCGGCAATGTTCGCGAACTGCGCAACATGATGGAACGAATCGCATATCTCTCGAACGACGAGCGAATCGAAGCCGACGATTTGCCATTCATCAACGCGCCCCGGACGCA
>JAYVKA010000651.1:0-11958 GCA_043768885.1 Planctomycetota bacterium | reverse complement strand
CCCGGTTTCCCTGGGCGCAAAGTGAGCCCTTGGATCCAGCAACAAACAACATTGTGCAGATCAACAAGGATGTTTTCATCGGCGGCACCTGACAAGTGTTTGGCAAAGTTGATTCGTGGATTCGGAATTCTGTTTGCGAATTTGAAGAATATGTTGGTAGAACCGCCTTTGGACGGAATGGATTCACGTCGAATTCGGCTGAAGCCGGTACTACGAACGACGCGATTGTTTGGTTTTGATTTACCAATTCGTGCCAGCAGAATCCAGAGAGACTGGGAAACGGGCGTTGGGTTTTCCCCTGATTTGGCGTGCTTACGCTGGCTTGCTATCGTCTGGTTTCAACCGCGCGATGCCGATTCCGAAAATCGCCATGAGGACAGTTATCACCGGACTGATCCAGCAAAATACCGCGTAGGGTGCGTAGCTGAGCGTCGCGACTCCGAGGAAGCCGAACATCGCTGCTCCGCATGTATTCCACGGCACCAAAACGCTTGTCACAGTGCCGCTGTCTTCGAGGGTTCGGCTGAGGTTTTGCGGAGCCAAGCCTCGTTCGGCAAAAGTCTTTCGAAACATTCGCCCGGGAACAACAATCGCAATGTATTGGTCCGACGCGGTCAGGTTGACGAAAATACAGCTGGCTGCCGTCGTGGCAATTAGTGAACCGGTTGACCTCGCAAGGTTTACCAAAGGCTGGGTGATTCGCTGAAGGAACCCGCAGGCTTCCATCGCACCGCCGAAACACATTGCACAGAGAATCAGCCAAATCGTATTGAGCATGCCTTCCATGCCTTTACCGTTCAACAATTCGTCTGCGTGCCCGTCACCTGTCCTGAACGACGTCGTGAGGGCCATTGATTTGAAGGCGGCGATGTACGCCCGTACGGGATAGCTGTCAATGATCGCCGGCTTTTCTTTGGCAGCTGCCGGATCAGTCCAGCCTTCTGCCGAAACGATGACCGTTGCATCATCGCCGGTCGCCGAACCCAACCGGTTTACAATCGATGGCTGAAAACAAACGGCCACAAATGCGCCCAACAGCATCGCGACAAACAGCGAAACAACCGGATCGATCCTCCGCGCCACCATCACGATCACGATGCCAGGAACGACAAACAACCACGGAGAGATGTTGAATTCACGGTCAATGATTTGGCTAATTGCCGTTGTCGCGACGCTTTTGACATCGGGAATGTTTTGATAATTGAGCCAACCCATAACAGCGAGCGTGATGGTATACGAAGGGATCGTAGTCCAAAACATGTAGCGAACATGTGTATACAAGTCTGTCCCGGCCATTGCCGGAGCCAGGTTAGTTGTGTCTGACAGCGGCGATATCTTGTCGCCGAAATAGGCTCCGGAAATCACTGCACCTGCAACCATGGCAGTTTTGAACCCCATGGATTCCCCAATTGCCAACAAGGCGACACCAACAGTTCCGGCAGTCGTCCAGCTGCTGCCCGTCGCCACTGCAACAATCGAGCTAATCAAAAGGGCCATGACAAGAAAGGCAGATGGGCTGAGAATCTGCAAGCCGTAATAGACCATGGCCGGAACGATGCCGGCGATCATCCAGGTGCCAATCAGTCCACCGATAATCAGCAGAATCAGGATTGCTTTCAGGCTGGAAGTAATGCTGGCAGTTATTGCATCGATGCTTTGGTCAAAAGGCGTCCCGAGCCAGCGCCCCAGGGCGACCGCCATAGCGCCTGCGAGCAAAAGGGCGATTTGGTTTGCCCCGTAAGTGGCGTCTCCCCCAAAAATCCATACGTTGCAAACCAGCAGCACGATCAGAACGACGACCGGAACGAGGGCAGCCCAAAGAGGAATGTCGTAAATACTGCCATTTTCGTTCGAGTCGATTTGCTGTGCGGAACCGGACATGATTCGCCTTGTTCAATAGCTGGTTTTGTGGTTAATGAGATTAACCTGGCAAACTGCTTTCGTCAGCCATGCCGCCCGGAGAAACCGGCGGGAATTCGCCATCTCTAGGCGGCGGATTGGCCGGGTCGCTTTTGCTGATGCCCGTGATTCGAATCCGATTCCCCGCACTCTTCCGTTGGAATCGTGGCTTCGAAAAGCGTGTTGCCTTTTTCGGCTGAAATGCAATGCAAACTTCCGCCGTGTTGATTGGCGATTGTCCACGCTTTGGACAACCCGAAACCGAGCCCACGACCTGCCTCGCGACCGGAAAAGAATGGGTCGAACATGTGTCGGGCAGTTTCCGGATCGATTCCAGGGCCGTTGTCACGAACCCGAATTACAAGTTCGGCGTCTTTGTTCCAGTCAATTGCCACGTGAACTTCTCCCGAATCGATGAACGCGTCGATGGCGTTCTGCAAAAGTGCCGCGACCAGTTCCGCGATCTGAGTTGCATCAACATTGGATTGAATTGACCGATCAGGTCGCTCCAGAGTCATCTTGAAGTCGCGATCAGGAAAACGGACTGCTGTTGTGGAAATAACATCGGATAACAGGTTTACGATATCGGCCGGTTGGCGATTCACTGCCGGTGGATTCGCGAACAGCATCATGTCCGTAATCATGTGATGGGCACGCATCGCCTGCTCGTAGATGGTCCGCAGGCTTTTTAGTCGCGACGGGTTGTCTTCGTTTCGCTGCAACGCCTGGGCTCGCATCGAGATGTTTGCCAGCGGGTTGTTGATTTCGTGACTGGCCCCATATGCCAGCTGTCGAAGCGAAGCCAGCTTTTCCTGAAGCAACCGGTCGTCAAATTCCCGTTTCAACTCCGCTCCCCTTTGGCCTTCCGCTATCAGGTCGGTCAACCATGCGGTCTCGACCTCGCCCCAGACCTTTGCATCCGACATCTGCCAAAAGGCAGTCAGCTTGCGATTGCCAGCTCCGTGCACCAATTGCGACAGCAACTCATCGCTGACAATTTTCTTTGCGAACTTGCGGCGTTGTTTTTTGGTGGGAAGGGCAGCCACAATCGCCAACGCACATCGAATCTGTCGGTACGCCTGTCGGTCGTAATGATGAAGAGTCGATTTCTTGACGTTCGAGCCCTTTTTTCGAAGCCGTTCCTGTTCTCGACCCGGCGAACTGGCCAATCGGGTCTCGACGAATGTTGCATCCAAAACCAATTGGCTGACTTCAATCGACTCCAACCAGTCCGCAAGTTCCGGCATGGACTTCGCAGCGCGTGAATGGCTGGCATGAAACCAAACCAGAGAAGTGGCCAACAAACAGGGCCGGGTTGCCAGCCAATCTGGCCAAACGCGATCTTCCCTGACTGTTGAACAAAGAATTGCCCGTTGCCAGGCGATCCAGTCGCCGACGGCCAGCCATGTCTTGTTTCCTGCCGGTCCGGTTAGCCTGAGAAACAAGTTGCTGACTCCCAACTACTGCTGTGGTTCATCAAGACAGCCAAAAACCAGGATGGTGGGTAGTGGAAGTTACTAAACTTCCTCGCTGTGTTCGGGCTGTGTTGGGAAGTTTAGCAACTTCCATTACCCCAAAAGTCTGCCAAAATCGCCAAGACGGGGCGTCGGCGATGACTGGGCAAATAACACAACGGACCATTTTGGCCCGTCATGTTTCAAAATTTCAGACCGTTAACCGATCAGGTGCCGGTTGCTGCGCTTTCCATTTCCAGGATTTCGCAAGCGCGCGATACCAGGCGATCGACCGTGAAAGGCTTTTGCATAAAGTCGTTGGCACCTGCGGCCTTCAACTCGGCAACCTTGTCGGGCTCGACCATGCCGGAGATGCAAATTATCCGGACCATCTCCATGGTTGGATCCATCCGGACGCGCTGGCATACTTCCTTGCCATTGATATCCGGCAGCATCAGGTCCAGCACGACTATGTCAGGCCGAAATTCCTTGACCAGCATCCCGGCATCAAAACCGTTGTTCGCCGTCTTTACGTCGAACCGCTTGTCCTCGAGGAACGCATCGGCCATCAATTCTACCAGGCTTTCGTCGTCATCGACGATCAGCACCTTGCGGCGGCTGCTTTCGAGAGCGTCCGTCGGGATGCCGTTGTCGCGCATGAACGAAAACAGTTGTTCGCGTGGAATGCGCCGGAACCGGCTGCCGGGAACGCGAAATCCCTTCAGCGATCCATTGTCAAAGCAACGGATGATTGTCTGTTGGCTGACTTTGCAGATTTTTGCAGCCTCGCCCGTTGTGAATACCGTCTTGGAACTCATGAAACCATCGTCTCCATGGTGATGGTCCGGCGTGCGGCAGATACCTCTGATGTCAGGCCGAAGTGGCTGCCAGCCGCTCGTCGAAACCGGTTGTGTTTTTTTTCTACCCTTGCCCGGCACTTTCTTCCTGCCTGAACCAGCTTGTGTTGCCAGTTCCTCTGGTACTGCAATCCCATCCTTGGTTTCCAGGATTGCCGATCTTGCCGGGCCGCACGAATTATAGGGAAGCTGGGGGTCTCGTCAAGATTAATTGAATTGGCGCAAGTTAAGTAACGACAACAGGTTAGGTGTTTTGTGCTAGCAGCGTTGCCTTTTTTGTGTTTCGCGATTTTTGACCCTGCTAAGACTTCTTTGACGTTGATCGACATTGTCGATTCCTCTTTAATCCGCCGCCGGCGTAGTTTCTGTTTCTTCGTTTCCCGACAAAATGCCAAGCCTTTCGTGGTGTTAAAAGATCAACCCAATTTGTTGAGACCTTCGCGCGAAAATCGGCGACGCCAAAGCCATTGGCATCTTCTTGCGTTGGTGTCTGCAATCCTGCTCCATGCAGGTTGCGGATCGACGACCCAGCGGACGGCGACCGAACAACTGCTGTTGAGCGAAGCCGTTGACAACTCGATTAATCAAATCGATTTCTCGCCGCTGCAAGACATGAAGGTCTATCTCGACACGGCGGCACTTCGCCCGGTGCAAGGTCAAGGAATCGTTGGCGGCGATTACGTAGCCAGCGTTTTGCGACAAAAAATGCTCGCGGCCAGATGCCTCCTTAAGCAAGATCGAAGCGACGCCGAAGTCATCGTCGAAGCACGAATTGGGGCTCTCGCAACCAACGGACACGACGTGGTGTATGGAATACCCGCGTCAAACGGTGTCTCCGCGTTGTCTTCTGCATTGCCCAACACGCCAGCTGTGCCGCCATTGCCCGAACTGTCGGTTGGGCGATCGAACGTCTTGGCTGGCATGTCCAAAGTCGCCGTGTTTGCCTACGACAAGCAAACCAACGAAGCGATCTGGCAATCCGGATCCAGCCGCAGTGAAACCAACGCCCGTGCAACCTGGGTTCTGGGTGTCGGGCCTTACGTGCGAGGCAACATCTTCGATCGCCCGCGATTTGCGGGTTCCGCGCTTCCGCAAAAGGCACCTCATTCAACTCCCGTATTCGATCGAATACCGCTTAAGAGCCCTTATGTCTTTTCCCGCCGTCAACCGGAATTCGAGGACGAACAAACTGGTCCCGAAGTGCGCTCGGCCGCTTCGGACAACCTTGACCAGGGGGATTCCAGTGGAAAGGCGATCCGGCGACCGTAATCAATCTTGTGGCCATACATAGCCGGGAATTGAAACGGATTCAGCTTTCCAGAATCGCACCGCACTTTTGAAAGTGTTGCAGCTGTTGTTGGTCGCATTTGACTTCGCGAAGATCGACCAGGTAGAAATCGCAATTCACCACTTTGGCTCCCCGCAAATCGCATTCGCGCATTTCGGACATTACAAAGTTGGCTTGAGTTGCGTTGACGTCCCTCAAATCCGACTCCGACAAACAGGCTCGTTAAAAATGGGCTTTCAGCAAGTTTGCCCCACGCAAATTTGCCCGGCGAAAATTGGCAGTGGTCGCAACGCAGATCGTCAAATCAGCTCCGCTTAAATCCGCCTGGCCAACGTCGGAGTGGCTCAGACCGGCGTTGTTCAGGCTAACGTCATGCCAATTTGCACCCGCCAGCCTGGCATAATTGAATCGAAGCGGTCCGCGACCGGTTGGTTTCCATTCCGGCTCGATTCGAATCATCAAACTTGCGGCAGTCGAACTCGACGGGCATTCTTTCGAATTGCCAGAAAAGACCAGGAGTTTGGTGTTCTGATATTTGAGAGCTTCCTGCCATTTCAAATCATCGACGACTTGAACGTGATGGTCGTCCGCGAATTCATTTTTCAGGAAGCCAATCGCCGACGATTTGCCACTGCCATTCAAATGTATTGTTCGGACCGACGTCCCGATGTGGTCCCGAATCACATCTGCCAATAGAAGAATCTCGCCCGTGACCGGAGCAATCACGCGTGGCGCAACAATCGAATCGGGATTTCGAACAGCCATCTCGATACCTCCCGGCAAGGGAAAACGTACGGTTACAAAATTTTCGTTTTGCCATCCTTCATTCGAATAAGCAGTTGCCTCCGGTTCCAGCAAAAAACTCTTCTGCCGACCAGTTTTCCGCAAATTTCGCTTGCAAATTGGCTCGCCAAAGCCTTTTTGCATCCCGGTTTTGGAGGCATTTCTACCGATTTCAACTTGTGATCTTCCCGGTCAATCAACGTTGACGACCTGACAAAAATTGGTCTGCCCGACCAGAAACCTGGCTTTTCGCTGATTAAGTGTGCCAAATCGGTTGAAAAAGGGGCAGCATTATTCCGAAATAACTGATAGGATATCTGCCGCATCGGATCAGCTTGGGCAATCCGTCCATGGCGAACGTTGCAAACACTTTTTTTTGGGATTTGGTAATGGCTGAAGGTTCAATCAAACGGCTCACAGACAAGGGTTTCGGATTCATCGACGTAGGAACTGGCAAGGACTTGTTCTTCCACTCCTCAAGTCTGCAGGGCGTGCGCTACGACGAACTTCGTGAAGGACAAAAAGTTACCTTCACAGAAGCACGCGGACAAAAAGGCCCATGTGCCGAAAACGTCCAGGTCGCATCGTAATTTGGTTCGCACTTCTCGTTGAGTTGACATTTTCTCAAATTCGGAGAATTGGATATGGCTGACAAGGGAAGTAAGGACAAGGGAAAACGGGAGCCGAAGAAAAAACCGAAGCTCACCCCCATGGAAAAACGAAAAGCACAGAAGGAAAAGAAGAACAGGTAAGGAAACCTGAAAGTTGGCACCAGCCCGTTTCCAACGCCTCGGCGCTTTGGAACCGGAATCGGGTCAACGCTCAAACTCCAATTGTTGCCTCAAAAAACGGGACTGGTCATTTGCAAAAATGAACCGGTCCTTTTTTTTTGGAGTGTCGTGGAATTCGACCACTCGGCGGCCAGCTGAAGCCCCAGATTGGCAGTAGTGGATCTTGCTAAAAATCCTTAACGCCTCCGTTGCATGTGGTGCCAAAGCGGGACGTGTAGCCACGTCCACTACCCTGAATTTGTTGAGTCATCTAACACCATAGCCAATTTCCTGTTTGATATACTGGCGGAAATATTTTGGCAAACGAATCCAAAGAGAGCCGCCATGAGCAATTGCCGCACGTCGATCTATCGTTCCGCGTTGATTGGTGTTTCTGTTTTCGCCCGCAGTTTGATGTTTTGCTTACTCTGTTCGATCGCCGGATCGGTGACGTGGGCTCAATCGCCTGACACAACATCCGCGGAATCGGGAGCGGATTCGAAGATTGTCGGAATCGATTCTTCCAGACGGGCGGTTCGGCGCGAGGTGCCTTTGCCGAATCCCGTCCGACGGGCCTACGAAGCAGGAACCCGGGATTTCAGCGGGCGGCCTGGCCCGAATTATTGGCAGCTGCAAACTGATTTTGACATTCACGTGCGTTTGGATGCGGCCGCTCACTCCTTGACTGGCAGCGAGACTATTACGATTCACAACACCAGTCCCGACTCGCTGAATGAAATTGTGTTGCGACTGGATCACAACATCTTTCGGCCGATGGCCCAACGAGGAGAATCATCTCCTGCAGAGAACACCGACGGGATGGTCATCACCCGAATGGCGATCGATGGAGTCGCGATTGAACTCGGTCCGCCTCAAGGTGGCAGGTCCGGCAGAAGTCGACGGGGCGGCGGCGGGGCATCAGGTGACAACACGGCGCGAGGACTGGAGCAAACAGTCGCGACGATTTCCCTGGCCAAGCCAATAGCGTCGGGGACAACTGGCAAACTGGAAATCGACTGGAGCACGGTTCTGCCTGGCGGTCCGAATGGTCGCGGGCACCGCATGACACAGCGCTGGGGAGAAAAACTTTTTCAACCGACCCAGTGGTTCCCGCGACTGGCCAAATACGATGACCTGGGCGGTTGGGATACGAGTCCATATCTTGGACCAGCCGAGTTCTACAACAATTTCGGTCGCTTCGATGTCCGGATCGACGTTCCCGCCGGGTGGATTGTTACGGCAACGGGCCTGCTTCAAAATCCGGAAGAAGTTCTGACCGCGACGGCCCGCGAACGGTTGGCGACTGTGTTGAATTCAGATAATGAGGTAACGATTGTTGGCCCGGACGAAGTTGGTCCGGGAAAGTCAACAGCCGATGGAGACCGACTGGTTTGGCACTACATGGCGGAGCAGGTCAACGATTTCGCCTGGGTCACAGCGGAAAATTTCGTCTGGAAAGCGACCCGTGCAACGATACCCGGCAAGGGTCCGATTCCGGTTTACATGGTCTTTCTCCCCGAACGGGCAAGCATGTTCGCGCGGGCTGGTGAAATCAGCCGTCACGCCCTGGAGTATTATTCCAAGCTCTGGATTCCCTATCCGTTTCCACAGTTGACGCTCCAGGACGGACCGAGTTCGGGAATGGAATATCCGATGGTCGTCAACTCGAATCAGGGCGCCGCCGACCACGAGATCGGTCATCAATGGTGGCCGATGATGCTCGGGACAAACGAAACCTGGTACGGGTGGATGGATGAGGGGCTGAACGTTTACATGAATTCCCTGTCCAACGCCGACCTGCGCGGAACAACGGCGAACTACGACGGTCGCGGACAAAGTTACGGCGGGCAGAGCGGCAACATCGACGAGCCGACGATGATGTGGCCGTCGAACAGCGCCGGATCGATGTACGGGTATCAGGCTTACAGCAAGGCAACGCTGATGCTGTCGATGCTGGGCGGTATTGTTGGCGACGATGAAGTGCAACGGGCGATGCGCGAGTACACGGAAGCGTGGGCCTTCAAACATCCTTCGCCATGGGATTTTGTTTTTTCGATGAGCCGTTCCCTGGACATGGATCTCGGCTGGTTCTGGTACTACTGGCTGTGGTCGACCGAGTCGGTGGATGGTTCCATTGAAAGTGTCACGTTATCCGGTTCCGCAATGACGGTGACTGTAAAGCAAGAAGGCCAAATGCCTTCGCCGGTCGTGCTGAAAATCGAATTTGCCAAAGAAGGCCAACTGCTGAAAGAAGTAGCCAACGCCAAACTGCTGGACGACGGTTCAGCGATTCTGACGTGGCCGGTTGATGTTTGGTTCGAAGGGGATCGAAAGTTCGAAGCGAAATTCGATTTCGGCGAACGAAAAATCGAAAAGATAACCCTCGACCCCAAAGGCCGCTTCCCCGACCGGGACCCTTCAGACAATGTTTGGACTGCGGAAAAAAAATAGCTGGACAGCCATTTTGTGAGCCGTGACGTGTTGGCGACCGGGTTGAATGGTCCAGCTTGCGATTTCCGAATACAAAACGGGCTAAAGCCAGGGGATCTGGTAGCCCTGGGCATGCATCGCCTCACCGCAGGTTTCAACAAAGATCTCCCTTTGATTGGATGACCAATATTTCCAACGCTCGTTACGTCTTGAAATATCGGATGCAGCTTCCCGGGACTCCCCCGCAAAAACGGTCGGATGAAAAACCGTTTTCACCGGTTTGTCACATTCGATGTCATATTCCAAACCAACGAATGAAAATGCTGCCGTCAATTGAACCCGGAATTGTTGCGGATGTTGAAACCATTCGTGCCGGAACAAAAAGACGTGGGGGTGGTTGTTGGCAAACTGAACCATGTCGTGCCGCAACGCCCAAAGTCGGCAGACTTGATCAAAACTCATTTCGCGGAAAGGGGCAAATGAAAGGTACGAAGAAACGACTTCGATTCCGTTGCGAATGATGTAACAGATGGCAACTTTCTGGGGAGCGTTCCCGCCCATGGATTCGCCAGGCCAGATTCGTTCAATGATGGCTTTACCGCAATGGCGATGATGTTGACAATCGTTGTTGGACCGCAATATCCCGGACAAACATGTGGATCGACACGGCGGACCTGCCAGGTCAGGATGCCTGCTGTGAACGCGGGGTTGAGGCGCGAGCCATTGGCAGCGATATCTGATTGACGACCTGCATCACAGGCATTCACAACCATAGGGGGCCGTTATCAAACTTGAGAATGTGGTTACCCCTGGATGGATGCGGTTCGGGATGCCGTGGGTGACTTGGCGCATAAGGGCGAATTCCGGAAAGCAGGTCTTCCTGACTTTCGATGACGGACCGACCAGGGAGTTGACTGGACCACTGATAGAGGTACTTGCGCAGTACAACGCCAAGGCGACTTTCTTTTGTATTGGCCAAAAAGTCAAAAAAAATCGCGATCAATTTCGGGGAATCGTTGAGGCCGGGCACTTGATCGGAAACCACAGCCTCTCGCATCTGAACGGCTGGAACACCAGTGCAAAAGCTCATGTCGCAGATGTTTTGCAATGTCAGGAAATACTGTCGGACGAATTGGGTTACGCTCCAAAATATTTCGGGCCACCCTTTGGCCGGATTTCAGTGAGGCAACTGTTCCAGTTGCGGAAAAGATTCGAAGTCGTTTTGTGGGACATCTTGAGTATGGACTATCGTCAGGAGTTGACTGGAGAGCAGGTTGCAAGGAACGTGTCAGAAAACGTGAGACCGGGATCGATTGTTGTGTTCCACGACTCGGACCTGACGAAAGACAGAGTGACGGTAGCGCTGCCCATCATTCTGGAGCATTTGTCGGAGAACGGTTTTCAAATGTGCAAGCTCGATCAATAACCAGTCGACCGTTCATTTTCGATAACGGGCGAAGGTCGATTCGATGAGGTCGCAGGCCAGACTGACTGGATCGGTTTGGGGAAAGGCGGCCTGAAGTTTCTGGCAGTTGGCGAGAATGACTGGATCGTCAAGCACTTCCGTTACCATGGAGGCGAGCTGGTCAACAGTTGGGTTCTTTTGACGGATGACTTTTCCAACGCCAAGTTTTTGTACCCGGTTTGTGTTGTCCGGTTGGTCGTTGACCTTTGGAATCAGGATTTGGGGTACTCCCGACTGAGGGCTGCGCAGTGTCGCGCCGACTCCGCCGCCATGGGCAACCAGTGCCGATCGATTGAGGACCTGGTCGATCGGAAAATATCGGGCGTGAAACACGTGATCCGGAAGCGGAGTCGGTACTTTGTCGGGATTTTTTTCCAGCAGGGTCAATTGGCAGTCCAGTCTTTTGGCCGCCTGAATCCAGCTGTCGTAAAATTGGGGTGATTCAGGTCCGGCGGAACCGGCCATCACGACTATCGGTTTTTTCCCCGGTTTGAGAAACTCGTCCAGGGCCTGGACCACGAGCGAATCGGTTGGCGGATCCCAGCTGACGGAACCCGTCAGGTGCAAATTGGCTGACCAGTCGGGTTGGGGTGGCGCAAAAAATTCCGGGAACAGGGCCCAAGTCAGGTCGTCCGAAAAACACCAGCGATGAAGAAACCTGGAGAGTGGTGGCAATCCAATTTCACTTCGAAGCGATTGGATATCAGATTTCAAAAGCGGATCGATGACGAATTGGTCTGCAAACCAGTATTGAAGTCGTTTGAAAAGTTGCGGGCACCAGTCGCCCAGCATCATCGGAGGAATGGCGGGGCTTTGATGCACGCTTCGAATGACAAACGGACTGAGTACAACGGTCGCCAGGAGAATGCCGAGTTTTTCCGCAGCGATTCTTGCACCGAACCCGATGCACGCCGCGACCAGCATCGTGTCGCACTTGTTGAGCCGTTGACTTACGATTTCAAATGTCTGCCGCATCTTCCCGACTGCACCCCACATCAGCGCGAGTTTCCGG
>JAYVKA010000650.1:0-17743 GCA_043768885.1 Planctomycetota bacterium | reverse complement strand
TCGCAACAGATTTTTGACAACCTGATTCGAACTCCTTCACGATGTTTTTCCTACATCAATTTTCCACACCAAAGTTGCGCTTCACTTGGACTTCCGCCGAACATAAAACCTCCCCACCCTTTTGTTGGTCTGGTCATCAATGATCAATGTTCAAGCAAAAGCGCGTCGAACAGATCAACGACGATAGTTGAACTTAAAAGTCCATCAGACAGGTTGATTGTGAGGACTCCATTTTGTAAAGTCAACTGAATTCTGAAAAATCACCTACTGCTTGCAATCACGCACATCAGAAAGGTTTTTGGTAAATCTTCGGATCGAAGGGATGGTAGCAGAGATTCACCACAAAATTTATCGAGTCCACAATGCCGGGTCTGTCCGAACCATGCCAATTTAGAACGACGACGCCTTGCCGGAAATCATCAGGAGGTCCAACAGCATTTGGCGGGCTCGTTCGGCATCGACCCCGATGGCAACTTCCACGTTGGAGCTCCATTCGCGGCGGGAGCGGCGATCGAAGACGGTGACGCCACGGGTCATCTCCCCCTGCGTTTCGACATCGCATGCCATCTCGTCGAACTCGAACAGTTCCGGCTCCAGCAATGCCAGCGCGCCGACGGCGTCGTTCAGCGTGATTGCCTCTTGCCCCAGATGCTGACGGAATGCGCGAAATGCGTGCGGCAACATTTGACGGAGAAAGAATCCGGATCGGCTCGTCTCGCCTGGCAATTCGCTCATGAGGTCCAAACCAAACGCCACCTCGCTGGTCACGTCCAGCGGGATCAGCGTTTTGGTCAACGGCGATTGAAGGACTTCGCGGGCACCCTGGGGATCAAAATAGAAATTGAACTCGGCCATTGGCGAGATATTGCCGATCCCGGAAATGCTGCCGCCAACAATGATCAGGCGGTGAATCATTGTCGCAATCGCCGGATCACGACGAAGGGCCCGGGCGATGTTTGTCAACGGACCGAGACAAATGATCGTTATGTCGCCGGGGTCCTTGCGGACTGCTTCGATGATCACTTTTTCGGCTGGCGAAACGTGTTGTTTCGAGGATACTTCCAGATTGCAATTTCCCAAACCGTCTTCCCCGTACAAATACGTGGTATTGACTGCTGGTGCGTTCTCGGTCGGAGAGGCCAGCCCCAACCGCGGGTATCGCTGCGGGTCGAGCTCTCCCAGAATTGCCTGCAAGTTGGAATTGGCCTGGTCCGCCGTGACGCAGCCTTCAACGGCTGTCAGGGCGACGACTTCCAGCCGCTGGTCAAACAGCAACATGCACAACGCCACGGCATCGTCGGTTCCCATGTCACAATCAATAATTACTTTGCGTAACATCGCTCTCTCGCGGTATGATTCGGTTGCGATTCCGCCGCCGATCGTGGTGGCAACTGGATTCCGCTCTCCCGGCTGAATTCAGCAGTGCGGATTGTAGGCTTCGGGGCTGCAAATCTCAAGCAAATTCGCTGGTTTATCGTAATGAAACCGTTGGGGGTAAATCGCCACCCAAACTACCCAGTTTCCAGGAAGATTCATGCCAACATCCATCCGCGAACTGATCGACGTTGTCCGCGACGGGCAAGAGTTGACGCGCGAACAAATGCAAAGCGTGACTGATGTGCTCATGTCGGGCGAGGCGAACCGGGACGACATCGCCGCGTTCCTGACGGCTCTGCATCATCGTGGCGAAACTGTCGAAGAGCTGGTTGGAGCGGCGTTGAGCATGCGCCGACACATGCATCCGATTCGAACGACCCGCACCGGGATCGTTGATACGTGTGGAACTGGCGGAAGCGGATTCAGTACGTTCAATATCAGCACGGCCTCGGCCCTGATCGCAGCCGCCGCTGGAGCGACAGTCGCCAAACACGGCAATCGTCGATCGACCAGCCGCAGCGGTTCGTCGGACGTGTTGGTCGAACTGGGGGTCAATATCCAGGCTGAGTTGCCGGTGGTTGAGCGGTGCCTGGATGAACTCGGAATCTGTTTTTGCTTTGCGCCGCTGCATCATCCTTCGGTGAAACACGTGATGGAGGTCCGTCGATCGCTGCCGCATCCGACGGTGTTCAATTTGCTCGGTCCGCTTTGCAATCCGGCAGCGGCGGAGTTTCAACTGCTTGGATCTGGGAGAATGGAAACACTGGAGATCTTGGCCCGGGCTTTGGCAGGGCTGGGAATTACGCGGGCGGCTGTCGTTCATTCACGGGATGGGATCGGCGAGATTTCGGCGGGGGCGGTGACCGATGGTTTTTTGGTCGAGTCCGGATCGATGAAGCCGATCGAGTTTTCTCCAGAAGCTTTTGGAGTCGAACCTGCCACCGTCGAAAGTGTCTTTGTGGATGATCCGGCAGACAGTGCGCGACTGATTCGCGGCGTGTTGGACGGCCAGGCGGGACCGGCCCGATCATTCGCGATGGTCAATGCAGCGGCGGTTCTGTGGGTCTGCGGAATCGCTCCCGATTTTGCCGAAGGGTATTCGCTGGCGGCAGAAGCAGTGGACTCTGGCCGGGCAGCCGACCTTCTCCGTCGCCTGGCTGAATTGACGCATCGGCCCTGAATCACACGTTTTTCGCCTTCAAAAGCCCCCAATTGCATTGCCAAAAAGGCCCGGTCGTGGCTATAATCTGACGCTCGCGAAACGGGTCTTAGGTGGCTGGTGTTCGCTGACCAAAATAAAATCATCCATCCAGTCCGAAAGTGAATCGATCATGGCCAAACCACATCGCAAACTGAAAAAAGCCAACCACGGCGCCCGGCCGGCAAACGCCAAGGCCAAACGCAGCAAACGCCGCAAGATCAAAACCTAGTCTCCACAAGGTGAGCCAAGCTCACCTTTTTTTTTGCAGTAGCATAGGCTTCCAGCCTGTGTGAGTATGGGAATCACAGGCTGGAAGCCTATGCCACGATTGTTCGCCGTTGTTAATCCACTGCCTCGCTGTAAGCACTCATGGGTCGCCGCGCACTTCCAAAGATTGATCCGACGATCGCCTACAGTCGGCATCTGGTCGAACTGGCCGACGTCCCGTCCCCTTTCGATCGACAGCACTGGTTTCCGTCCGAGACGGCTCGTCCGCTGGAAATCGAAATCGGCAGCGGCAAGGGCCTTTTCCTGCTGAACGAATCCGGCAAACGGTCCGAGACGGATTTCATCGGCATCGAAGTCTCGAAAAAGTATTGCACGTACGCGGCCTACAAACTTGCCCAGTCCGAACGAACCAACGCCCGCATGATTCGCGGTGACGCGATCGACTTTATTCGCCGCTGGATCGCCGATGCCTCGGTTCAGGCAATTCACGTCTACTTTCCCGATCCGTGGTGGAAAGAACGCCACCGCCGGCGGCGAGTCGTACGACCGGATGCACTCGAACAGATTTCGAGAGTTCTCGTTCCGGGTGGGCGGCTGCACTTTTGGACGGACGTTGAAGAGTATTTCGAAAGCGGCTGTGAAACGATCCAGTCCAACCCGTCGTTCCAGGGCCCGCTGCCTGATTCGCACACCGAATCAGCCGAAGCAATCGATTCCGGCGAGCAATACCACACCCATTTCGAACGCCGCATGCTGGTCAACGCCCACGACGTCTTTCGCAGCAAGTTTATCCGTCTTTAATATTTCGCGATCGGCGAATCGACTCTTTCATGCTAACAAAGTCCGACAACAGGAAGATCACGGTTGAAAAAGCGGTCACAATCTCGGTCAGCACGATGAGCTTGGCGGGCACATTGGCAGGCACAATCTCGCCGTAGCCAAAATACGAAAAGTTCAGAACACTAAAATAGAAACATTCGAACAAAAGCAGCCCTCCCGAAAGTGAAGGATCGATCCCCGAAAGGCTTTCGGTATGGATGGCCTCAAGGCAAAAGTAATCGACGGCAAAACTGAACGTAACCTCGGCCATGTTGTAGGCAATCAGCAGAACAAAGCGGTGATATGGCAAATCCGCGGCGATCGCCTGATGCAAATGCCAGAGCGTTTCAAAAATGAAATAAGCCGTTTTGCCAACACTGAACAGTACCACCAGCGCCAACAGCCACGGCTTCCAGGTCTCGTCGAGCCACGCCGCTGCCACCAAGGCAATCGCAGCCAATCCCGCAATCACCAACAGCTCAGCCACTTCTCGAAACGGAATTTTCATGGTTGTGACTTCACGAATTCAGCTTTCAACCCGGATTCTTTGCCAGTTCCAGCAACAACTCGACTCCGCGTTCAAGCACTTCGTCAGCCACGGCGATGGAGATGCGGAAATGGGTGTCGGAGGCGCTGAAGATGTTACCGGGGATGATCAGCAGCTCGCGGGCGATGGCCGCTTGCATGAATTCTTCGCCGGTGCCCCACGGCAGTCGCGGGTAAACGTAAAACGCTCCGCCCGGCGAAACGATGTCGTAAGCTGGTGAAAGCGCCGCGACGACCCGGTCGCGGCGATGGCGAAAGTGATCGATCTGCGGCTGCATGTCGGTTTCCAGCGCAGCCAGCGAAGCCCACTGGGCCGGTGCCGGCGCGCAGACAAACGTGAACTGCTGGATTTTGGCCATCGTGTCGATGATCTGCGACGGGCCGTGAGCCCAACCGACACGCCATCCGGTCATTCCCCATGACTTGGAAAAACCGTCAATCACCAACACGTTTTCATTGAACGAAGCCGGAGTGTGATGCGGCTCGTCGTAGACAAACAGGCTGTAAATCTCATCGCTGATCAAGCAGACGTTGTGTCGCGCGGCCAACTCGGCCAGCCCCCTCAAAATGTTTTCGTCCAGACAAACTCCGCTGGGATTGCAGGGGCTGTTGACGATGATCACTTTGGTGCGGTCGGTAATCGCGTTTTCGACAGCGTTCAAGTCGATTTGAAAATCTGACGTCGTGCGAACAGGGACACTGACTCCTCCGACCATTTCCACGAGAGCTGGATACATTACGAACCACGGATCGAAGTAGATGACTTCGTCGTCTGGATTTACCATCGCCATCAACGCGAGCGAAAGGGCCCCGCTGGTTCCGCTGGTAATCATCACCCGGCGATCCGACTGGCCCAATTGTTGATCGACGCGACTTTGCAATCGGTCGATCAGGGGCGGGATGCCCTCGGTCGAAGTGTATCCGTTTTTGTTTTCGGCAATCGCCCGGTTCATCGCCGCTTTTACTGCGTCAGGGACCGGAAAATCTGGCTGGCCAATCGACAGATTGACGGGATTTTTCAATTGTCGGGCAAGATTGAACATGCGGCGAATTCCGCTGCTGTCAAATCGGTTGGCTCGGTCGGCGATCCACGGGTGGCTTTGTGTTGCGGTCAAATTCATGGGTCTCAAACGAAAAAATTCCTTGCTCAAAAAATGCCGGAAACGGGTGCGACGAATTGCCGAAACCGGAATGCCGTGTCGGCTGCCCTGTTCATGGATTGGGCTGGTGAGGATAGAATGACTCTACTGCCGGTATTTGCCGGTCACTGCACCATCTTTTCGCCAGGATCCGATGAGCGAATTGCATCACGAATGTGGCGTCGCCGCAATCTACCATCTTCCTGGACGCGAAATCAGCCCGCTATTGCCCGGTGACACGGCAACGACGGCTTCGCGTCTGATTCCCCGAATGCTGCTGGACATGCAAAACCGGGGACAGTTGTCGGCCGGAATGTCGCGGTTCCATCCGTCCCCGGAAAACCGCCAGCTGATCGACACGTATCGGGATTTGGGTGCGGTACAGGAAGTCTTTCGGCTTTCGCATGCGGGCAAAGCGGAAAGTCTGATGCAGCAGTTCGCCGGACTCGCGGCGATCGGGCACGTGCGATACGCAACCTGCGGCAAAAACGACAAGAGTTATGCCCAGCCTTTTGAGAATCATCACTTTGATTGTCGGCAATGGTTCACGTTCGCCTTCAACGGTCAATTGGCGAATTACCCGGAGTTGGCTGACGAGCTTTTGGCTGATCCAAACAATCACCTCGTGCGATCGACGGACACAGAAGTCCTTCTGTACCAGTTTGCAAAGGTGTTACAGTCCAACCCGGCAACGCCGCTACTCGATCTGATTCGAACAGTCGGTGCGAAACTGGATGGAGCCTGGTCGCTGGCGTTGATGAATGCGGCCGGTGAAATGCTGGTTGCGCGTGATCCGCTCGGGATCAAGCCGATGTGTTATGCGATCGAAGGCCCGTTGTTTGCCGCCGCCAGCGAAAGTGTCGCGCTGGTCAATCTTGGTTTCAACCGGAAAAGCATCCACTCGCTGGCCCCCGGTCATGCGATCGTGGTCAGCAACGGAAAAATCACCATCGAACAGTTCGCCAGCCGTACCGGACGGGCCCATTGTTTCTTTGAGTGGGTTTATTTTGCCAACGTCGCCAGTACGCTCGACAATCGCAGCGTTTACCTCGCACGTAATGAACAGGGCGCCGAACTGGCTCGCCTGGAAAAGGAAGACCCGCTTTTCAAGATCGACAGTGAAACCATTGTCGTTCCGGTCCCGGACACCAGCAAAGGGGCTGCCGATGCGATGGCTTACCACCTCGGATTGCGATCCGTTGAGGGCCTGATTCGAAATCGATACAGCGGACGCACGTTTATCGAACATTCACAGGCGATCCGGGCCGAAAAGGCGCGAACCAAATACACACCGCTGCGCGAAGTGCTCGAAGGACGCCGGGTGATTCTGGTCGAGGACTCGATCGTACGCTCAACCACGATGAAAGCCCTGGTCGAGAGAATCCGGGACGAGGGAGGAGCCAAAGAGATTCACGTGCGGGTGGCCTGCCCACCGATTCTGGCTCCCTGCTTTTACGGAATCGACATGTCGACGATTGGTCAATTGTTCGCGCCAAAGTTTTTGCAGGCAGGCGAACCGCTGACACCGGAAATCCAGCAGCAAATGGCATTGGAGTTGAAAGCCGACACGCTTCGTTACCTTCCCATTCCATCGATCGCAAAATCAATTGGTTTCACCGAGTCCGATTTGTGTCAGGCCTGTGTGACTGGCAAGTATCCGACTCCAGCTGGCCAGCGTTTGTATCAAATCGATCTCGATGCAAGTCGCGACCCGGACAACGGACCGGGCAATGGCGATGACCAACCTCGCGCCTATGAAACGCGCCGCCCCGCTGCATCTACGACCTGAATTCTGCATGCCGTGTGGATTTGTTGCTGTAGATCGCAAAGGCGGAAGGAACACTTACAAAACTCGCAAAGAAGTCATCCGCAAAACTTACATGCCCTGATACGGAACCACTCTCGCGCCGCCGCTTCGAAAGTCGGACTGGTTCTTTTCGGCTTCTGCCATCGGGCGATCAAATCCAAGTGGACGTCCACCCATAATCGGTGGAGCGATGTCGTTGTCCGGAAATGGATCATGGACCACTGCCCTGCTCCGTTGCATTCCAATCGTACCAGGCGCACCAAAGTTGGGAGTCATATAACAGCCGCTGATCGCACTGGTCAGCAGGAGTATCGAAGCCAAGGCAAAACTGTGGTTGTTTTTGATTCGTTTTCTGAATGCCACAAAGGCCTCATCGAGTGTCGGACTGTTCTGGTTTCCGGTCCAGTTTCAGGCCCCCCAGTTTCCAGATGCAAACTTGAGGGCAACGTTAGCGAATTCTTCGGTTGAACAGCAATGCCAAAAATAAATTCCGGCTTTCTTTGTTGCCGGGTCACACAGAATCGCACGATTTCGAACAGAGGTGCGAAAAACCGGGTTGAAATACAATCTCCATGGTTTAGGCTGGGCAAAGGTTTGGGGGTGTCCGAATTCCCCGAAATCGCGTTTGTTTCAAGATCCTTCGATTGCGAAAGGCTGAATGTGTCTCGACTAATGCCGGTCCTACTTCAGATTGTTATTGCACTGGCCGTTTCGGTTTCGGCCTTCGAAACCTGCGCGGCCCAACTCAATGTCCGGTTATTGTTTGATTCAAACTGGGAAACACGAATGAACAGCCTGGCTACTGCGGCTGGAGTGACCAACTTTGATGCAAGCGAACGAATTGTGATTCGGAATAACATCGAGTCCCAGTTAAACACGATGTTTGGCAACTTCAATGTAAATTTTTCGCAGTCCAATCCGGGCGGATCTTTTTCAACGATTGATTTCGGTTCGAACACCGGCGCACTGGGTCAGGCTCCACTCGACTTCATGAATCTGAGCGTGGTGCAAACCGCACAGGTGAATCCTGCCAACTTTGGTTTTATTTTGGACGAATTCACCGGGAGTTCCAATCGTTCCCTGCAAATTACCCAGATCAGTACGGCACTTTCCGGTACTGCCGGTCACGAGTTGGGTCATTCACTCGGCCTTCACCATCACAATTCCTATGGAACTGCCGGCATCTCACCTGCGACGTACAACAACACGATGTTTCTTCAAAACAATCATGTAATGGCAACCGGGCCAACGGGGCTGGGTGAAACGGGGCGAGAGACCGAACGGACTTTTTCAAAATGGTCCAACCTGTTGCTGGAGGCGACCGGCGGCGCTGTTGTTGGGTTGCATGGTACGACGGGAACGGCGATCGCAACCACTGTTTTGCAAGAACAGGATTTTACAGCGGCAGACGTGGGTGGAACTTTGCTGACGGCACAGGCGTTGATACTCAGTCAAATGCCCATCTCCAGTTTGGCTGCAGCCAATATTGCAAGCAGCATTGAAACAGGAACGGATGTCGATTTATTTTCGTTTACGATGACCGGGGCCGGTACCGTTACGGCCGAGACTCGCAGCAGTTCTTTTTACGGCAATTCGATCGATTCGGTTTTGCGAATTCTCGATTCGAACGGCAATTTGGTTTTTGGTGATGACAACATTCTGTATAGTTCCAATGGATTCCAGTTTGGGACTGGAACGAATCAAAGTGACGAAACGTATTTGATCAATGTGCCGTTAACTTCAGCCGGAACATATTTTCTGGAAGTTACCAGTTTCTCGAATACAGATACTGGCAACTACAACTTTGTGATCGGGCTGGCAATGGCAATACCTGAGCCATGTTCTCTGGCGATTTGCACGCTTTTGGGAAGCGCTGTTTTTTTGCAACACCGAAAAAAACGCTAGCCTAGACGACAGAAATGACAATTAACTCCGACGGTTCGATGGCCTGAAGGAGTGCCTGGCGGCAATGGGCAGGCAGGAGCATGGTTTGTCCAATGTCTAGTGGTTGGTCACCGCTGGCACCGCAAAGCAAGAGTTGGCCTTTGGTTACAGCCATGATTTTGCATTTCTCGATATTTGCAAATTTCGGCCGTGCGCCCGGAGCAATCTGAAGGCGACTCATCGAAAAATGGTTGCAAGTGATCAGGTTTTCGGCGTTCAAAAAATCAGCTGATGGTTTTTCTGGTTGGATGGGACCACGTTGAAAATCGATAGCCTGAACCGCCTGGTCAATGTGCAGTTCGCGGCCTTTGCCATTTGTATCGACGCGATTCCAGTCAAATACACGCCAGGTCGTATTGCTGGCTTGCTGGATTTCCAGAATCAACAGCCCCGCGCCGATCGCGTGAATCGTCCCGGCAGGAATAAAAACGCAATCGCCCCGCCTGGGCTGGAACGAATGCAAAACCTCTGCCGTCTTTCCGGATTCGACAGCACGCGAAAAATCTTCTCGTGTTACACCCGTTTTCAAACCTGCGTAAATCGTCGCTCCGGGTGCCGCGTCCATTACGTACCAGGCTTCGGATTTTCCCAGATCAGGCGGAGTAAGTTGCGCCGCCAAATCGTCGTTGGGATGGACTTGAACCGAAAGGTTTTTGGCTGCATCCAAGAATTTGAGCAACAGGGGAAACCGTCCTTTCAACGTCGGCGGAACACCTGGGGCATTGATTCGTTGCCAAACATCTTCGCCCACAATCTCGGGGCCGTACTGGCGCATCAACTCGCCAAGAGTCAGTCCCTGACCTTCACTGCTGATAACAACGCTCTGTGCCGAGTCGTGATCGACGACTTCCCAGCTTTCGGCCCAGACTCCAGGGCCCGTTGCCTTGCCCAGCCTTGTGGCCAGCCGATTGCCGCCCCAAAGGTAGTCGCGAAAGACTGGCTGGAATTGAAGGGGCCCGGAAAACTTCATGGTATTGCGTCAGGGTCGGGATTGGGTCGCAAACGTCGCAGCCGATTATGTTGCGGTCACGGAGATACTGTCGATACTATCTGAATTGTTTACGATAGCGAAACGGCAGATTTTCCCGAAGCTTTTGTCGCCTGTAATAACAGTTGTCCCGGAGCCAGCCTTGACGTCGTCGACTTCCCAGAAAAAAAATCGCAACAATGACGACTTGTTCGAAAAAACGCGAATGTCGTTTGGCGAGCATCTGGACGAGTTGCGAAAAACGCTGATCCGGGCCCTAATCGGGGTCGCGATAGGATCGGCGATCGGATTCTCGTTGGCAACTCCCGTTGTCAAGTTCCTTACCGGACCCATGGAACGGGCAATCATCAAATTCAATCAGCAGCGCGCCGCTGAAGACATTCAGACCAAACAGGGTTGGGTCGGTCCCGAGACCCAGGCTTTACTGGATCGGCGCGAGCAAACACCGCGTGCCGTAAAGGTCGATCCGGCGCAATTGGTGGAGGCACTCCGGAACGTCAGCCCAACTTTTCTGGAGGGCCTGGACCTTCAGCCGTGGAGGTTTTCGATCGATTCGATTCCCGAAGTTGAAACCGGCGCGATTGTGACGTTGTTGATTGATCCGTCTTCGCGAACCACCGACGAATCCGGCCGGCTTGCCCTGATCGCCGGCCGCCTGGCAAGCACCAGCCCCGAATTGCTCGCCAAACTTGAGAGTGCAAAGGAGAGTCCTGATGCAAGACTGGCAATCGCCGAGGCGCTGAACAGTTTGCTCAACGACCGCAGCCTCAGCAGCGATCCGGCCTTTGCCGAACTCCTGGCTGTCGTGGAACAAGGCTGGATGTCCAAAATGTTTTCGACTGAAAAACCAACGCCGCTGCAACAGATGAAATTGGCACTGGACCGGGAATTTCACCCCGACCTGAACCGGCGACTGAACCGGGCTCTGATCACGACTGCCTTTGGCGGAAAAATTCGGCCCCAGAAACTCGACCTGGTTTCACTGGACATATGGGAACCATCGAACGCTCGCGCCTTGTCGTTGAATTTCATGGAAGGCTTTATGATCTGGCTCAAGGCCGGTTTTATCACGGGCTTGGTGATATCCGGTCCCTGGGTTGCCTATCAGGTTTGGTCCTTTGTCGCGGCGGGATTGTACCCGCACGAAAAAAAACACGTACACATTTTTCTGCCGATCAGCCTGCTGCTGTTCGTGTTGGGTGTGATGCTGGTATTCCTGTTTGTGTTCGACACGGTTCTCGGATTCTTCCTGAACGTGAACTTCAATCTGGGAATCGACATGCAGCCACGCATCAACGAGTGGTTGAGTTTTGTGATGTTTCTACCGCTCGGTTTTGGCCTGGCGTTTCAGTTGCCGCTGGTGATGCTGTTTCTGAACCGGATCAACGTCTTTACGGTCAACGCCTATCTCTCCAAATGGCGGATCGCCATCATGGTGATTTTCCTTTTGGCGATGATCCTGACACCCGCTGACCCGCTCAGCATGATCATGTTGGCCGTGCCGTTGTCGTTTCTGTATTTCCTGGGCGTGTTGTTGTGCCAGTGGTTCCCGGGGAACAAACACCCGTTTGAAGATCATTACGCAGAGCAATGACCATACAGTTCTTGTCGGAACAAACTATTTCTGTCGGACGTCGCCCGGCCGTTGCAGCAGTTCACTTAAGCGCTGCTGCATTTCCTGGGCACGTTCCTGATTCGCCGCATAGAGGTTCTTTTTTTGCCCGAGATCGTCAGCCAAATTAAAGAGTGCATAGGGCTGTTCGGTTTTGTCCCAGCCTTCCTGATTTGCAAACCATTCCGGTGCCTTGCGGGCATCTCCATCGGGACCATCCAGAAACAGGAAATCTCCATCGCGCAGGGCATAGCGGTTTTTGTTGGTATTGTGAATTGTCCATTTTCGAATCGCGTTTCCATCGGGATCGTGCAACAACGGCAGCTGGCTGATACTGTCTTCGGCCTGCGCATCGTCCAATGAACTTCCGATCGCTTCGGCAATCGTCGCAAACAAATCGGTTTGAGTCACGAGCCGCTCACAAGTCTTGCCAGCTGGCACCGTGCCTGGCCATTTCACGATCATCGGTACGCGATGGCCACCTTCCCAGACATCCCGTTTGATTCCACGCAAGGGCCCCATGCTGCGATGGCCGAATTTTTTCAGTCGCTCATAGCAATAGACTTCCGGGCCGTTGTCGCTGGAAAAAATCACCAGCGTGTTGTCTTCCAAACCGAGACGTTTGATGCAATCCAGTACCGCACCGCAAGCCGCATCGGTTTGCACAACGAAATCACCATAACCGCCCGCTGCTGATTTCCCCAGGTACTCGTCGGTTGGAACGATCGGTGCATGTGGGGACGTCAACGGAAAATACAGGAACAGTGGTTCAGCGGACTCGGCGTTGTTCTCCAGCCAGGCGATCGCCTTTTCCGTGATCGTCGGAACAACGGCATCCAGCTTCCAGTCCGGAACCATTGGCCCCGGTCGGGCTTCCCAGTTTCCTTCGGCCGTTTTCGGAGTCTCGGTCAACGGCTCCGTCGGCGCGACAACAACCCGATTGTTTTCAATCCAGGCATAGGGCGGAAAATTGGGAACGTCGTCGCCAAAATAGTAATCAAATCCATGATCCAGCGGCCCGTCCGGAATCGGCTTGTTCCAATCAAAATCATCCGGGGCATACCCGTTTTTTGGATCAGGTTTTGCACCGGGCCGTTTGATCGCATCCCAGTCCCAACCCAAATGCCATTTGCCGACGCAGGCCGTTCGATATCCCTTGCCCTTCAGCATTTCCGGCAGCGTCAATTGTTCGGCCTTGATCCGCTCACTGCCAAACGAATCCACGATGTCGTGAAAAGCCCGCCAGTGATAACGACCGGTCAACAATGCATAGCGGCTTGGAGTACAAACTCCTGACGAACTGTGCGCGTCGGTGAACCGAATTCCATCACGAGCCAACTGGTCCAGCGACGGAGCAGGAATTTTCGAATCCGGATTCATGCAGCCCAAATCACCGTACCCAAGATCATCGGCGTAGAGGATCACGATATTGGGAAGACTTCCCCGTTCAACAGAATTTTCATTCGGCTTGTCGGCAAAACCCAAACCTGACGAAAACCGGACGCAAACGAGAAAACAAATTGCGAAGTTCCGATTCGTGGCTGATCGCATGGTGAAAGCCTCATTGGAAAATCAAAATCTAGCTGAACAGGTTGTCCAGATATTCCATCGCCTGGGCACACTGTGCCGCCGAACGGCCCTGAACATCATGCCGTTCAACGGTGACGTATCCAGCGTACGCGTGTTCTTCCAGTCCGGCCAGCAGTGCGGGAGTGTCCACGCTTCCACGGCCCAATTGCACTTCGGTCCCTCCGCCGGGCATGTCCCGGTCGCGAACCGCATCCCGCGCACGAAAATGAAGGACCGACGCCGACAACTGGTTCATCGCTTCAACGGGGTTGTGCCCATAGAGCAACAAACCGGCCGGATCAAAATCGATTCCGATCGCACCTTCGGGCAATTCGCCCAGCAGCCCGGCAAGTTCTTCTCCTGAATTTGCCCTGGCCCGCAATGCCAACCAGGCGCCGGCTTTCAAACTATGCCTCGACAAATCGTGGAGTACCGAAACGAGGGTTTGCCTGCGTTCCGCATGCTCGGCATCTGGCAAGCGATGCCCCTGGCTGCTGACGACGCGACATCCCAGCTCATTCGCCAGCTTCATGGCTCCGCGAATGCCGTTGATGCGCCGATCCAGATCGTTTGTATCGTCCAGACCGCGCCGAGTCGGAAAGCTGACAATGGCAACCGACAACTTGAAATCATCCAGCCATTTCAATATCTGCCGAATTCCGGTTCGGGAGACTGATTCAGCCGGCACTTCGGTCCGCGCATTGATCTCGACGCCAACCGCACCGATTCGCGCCGCCCATTCGAGTTTTTGGCGGAGCGGGCCGTCGAGGCATTCCAGACAGACGGATTTCTTGAGTTGCAGCAAGGGAGCTTCCGCTGTTGATGAAAAATCGTTCGTGGGCGAAAATGCCAATCGGCGTGTGAGTGGATTCTAGTTCGCAATGCAGGGTGCGCGAATCAGCAGCGGGGCGTTTGTTGGTTCAACTCAATCGCCTTACAATCGAATCAACACAAAACGTCACGAAAAATCTTTTCTGGCCCGGCGCATGACAACGATTCGAAATGCTTGCGAATTCCTGGAAACAAGGCTGCCCCTGAGCCTGGCAGAGTCCTGGGACAATGTCGGATTGCTGTTGGGGGACCGTGACGCGTCGGCCAATCGCATCATGACCTGTTTGACGCTGACACCATCCGTGTGCGATGAAGCGATTTCGCGCGAGGCGAATCTGGTTGTGACACATCATCCCCTTCCCTTTCGGCCTTTGAAAGCGATCACCACCGACGACACAACTGGAAAATTGCTGTGGCGACTGGCGGGGGCCGGCGTTTCCGTTTTCAGTCCGCACACCGCGTTCGACTCGGCGGCAACTGGCATCAATCATCAAATTGCGGAGGCTCTGGGGTTGAATTCCGTTCGGCCGATCGTTCCGGCCGAAACCGCTGAGCCTGGTCTTGGTGCCGGTCGGCATGGCCTGTTGAACAAGCCGGTTTCGAGTTTCAATTTTGCCGCGTCGCTAAAAGCTGTTTTCGAAACGCAAATCGTCAGATACGCCGGACCTTCAATTCACCAATGCGCACACGTCGGAATAGCTTGCGGCAGTGGCGGGTCGTTCTTGCAGGCGGCACGACAGGCGGGCTGCGATTCGCTGGTCACCGGCGAAGCAACTTTTCACTCCTGCCTCGAAGCCGAGAGCCTTGGCATCGGCCTGTTCCTGGTCGGGCACTACCAAAGCGAACGGTTCGCACTGGAAAATTTGGCGCTCACCTTGCAGGCTGAGTTCGCCGGATGTGAGGTTTGGGCGAGCAAATCCGAGGCCGATCCGCTGATTGCACTGTGACTGTCTCCGGAAAATGTCCAGAACGGTTAAGTTTGCGGCTACAATTGCAGTTCCTGTCGGGAAATTCACCAGTTTTCCCGGAATGTCGCATGGGATAGCGGGCACTTAAGTTGAACCTGGTTCGACCCGATCTAGAATGGCTCGGACAAAAGGAAAGGCCGGACAATTTCGGAGTCCGGAAGAGAACCCTGCAACGGAAGACTGGATGCCCTGACCGGCTGGATTCCACTTTGGAGAGACGAAATGGCGAGAGTGTTAACTGCCCTCCCGGTTTACAACGAGAAATCGACAGTCAATCAGGTACTGGATGAAGTCATCCGTTTCAGTCCGGACGTTTTGGTCGTTGATGACGGTTCGAATGATGGAACTTCGGCGTTGTTGTCCCGACGAAGCGACATTCAAATCGTGCTTCACAGGGAAAATCGCGGTTATGGTGCGGCTTTGATTTCTGCCTTCGATTTCGCGATTCGAAACAACTACGACAGCCTCGTAACGATCGATTGCGACGGCCAGCACCAACCGTCTCTGATTGGAGATTTCGTTGAGCAACTGGAGAATACTGGCTGCGATATCGTTTCCGGCAGTCGGTACCTCAAGACATTCGATGGCGATTCGACTCCGCCGATCGAACGTCGAAGAATCAATCAGCAGATCGCCGAAATTCTGAATGCCCGCTTCGAATTGAAACTGACCGACGCGTTTTGTGGATTTAAGGCCTATCGAGTCGAGACGCTTCGCCGTTTTTGTTTGACTGAGACCGGTTACGCCATGCCACTCCAGTTGTGGGTCCAGGCAGCGACGATGAAAATGATTATTACCGAACTGGCGGTGCCGCTGGTATATCTCGATGAGACCCGATCGTTTGGTGCGGGACTCGACGATGGCGACAAGCGGCTGAAGTATTACCTGGATGTCATCGAGCGCTCTCTAGCCGCGCTCCCTTGTGGATGCTAATGGCCTGATTTTCAGACTGTAAACAAATCAAACGGAACCAAAATTCCATTACCGGCAAAATGACGCCTGCATCCAAAGAATTGCCAGGCAAACCAGCGTCATCCGGATTGCGGGCGCCGGCTGAATCGGGGCAAGTGCTGTTTTCTTTTCCACCAGGCGACTTGAATGCCGCTGTGGCGATTCACCAACAGCGACTGGCGTCGGATAACGCTGCGCAACTGGACGGTCTTTCACTCCAAAACCTGTCAAACCTCGGCCGCACTGAATTGCATTCAGCTGCTATGGAATGGACCGGGAAATATTGCGATCTGCCGGCGGGCCTGGAATCGCCTGCTACCGACGCGAAGCCGTTTGTTCTTTCGGGCCACCAACCGACTTTGTTTCATCCCGGCGTTTGGTTCAAAAACTTCATACTCAGTCGCCTCGGCCGAAAGCTGAACGCGGTGGCCATCAACCTGATTATCGACAATGACATCAGCGACATTCCGGCTGTGATGATTCCTTTGATCGGGACCAATCGTGCAACGTGGCAATCTGTTGCATACGATTTGAATTCCGCACGATTGCCGCACGAGTTTCACAAGTTGCATGACCGGAAGACTCTGGCAAGTTTTGCCGAACGATTGACTTCGTCCGTTTCACCCTGGGTCGATAACCCGCTTGTCCACAGGCTTTGGCCGCATGTTCTCGAATCGGCCAACACTTTTTCCGAGTTGGGATTTGCCCTTGCTGCAGGCAGGCACCGGCTGGAATCGGAACTGAAACTTCAGACACTGGAAATTCCGCTCAGCCGCGTTTGTCAGACCGCCGCGTTTTCACATTTTGTTGCGGCGATTTTCTCAAGGGCCTCCGATTTCGCATCTGTCCATAATCGAAGTCTAAACCAGTTTCGTGAGCAGCATGGCATCCGCAGCCAATCCCATCCGCTTCCACCGTTGGCGATCGATGGAAAGAGTATCGAGCTTCCTTTCTGGATTTACTCCCGTGAGTTCCCGAATCGAAAGAGGCTGATCGTTCGTCAAACCGCCAACGGAACGGTTTTTGAAGGACCCGACGGACGACCGGTTGCCGTCGATTCGAATAATCCCGCGGAGCAACTTCACGAGCTTTCGCGCGGTCAGATTTGTCTTCGTCCCCGTGCGTTGTTGACCACGATGTACAGCCGCATGGTTCTCTCCGACCTGTTCGTTCATGGCATTGGCGGAGCCATCTATGACCAGATCACGGACTCGATCGCCGCCGAATTGTTTGGCTGGACCTTGCCGCCATTTGCAACTACCACGGGCACTTTTCGGCTGGCCGGTTGGTCGCCCGGATCTGCGGCCAGTCACCTCGCCTGTTTGCACGAACAGCTCCGGGCAATCCACTATCATCCCGAAACCTTTGTCGGATATTCGACCGATACGGCCGCCTTGATTCAGGCAAAAAAACAGCTGGTTTCCGAAATGGGTTTGACTGCTGGTCGTCGGGAAAGGCATGTAGATATGATTCGATTGAACGCTCAACTTCGAAGCCACCTATCCGAGCGGGCACGCCTGCTGGAAGAAGAAATCGAATCGAAAAAATCATTGCAGGTTCAGAACCGGATTGTGGCCAGTCGCGAAGTCACATTCTGCGCTCACCCCGAAGCACTGCCACGCGAAATAGCCGGTTCAGCGGCATCCGTCTTTTAGATTCCGGTTGCGATTCGCCCATTCTTTGCCATGGGCATTCGCCTTCCCAAAATTCGCCGGCTACTGTGGCTTGACAATTGGGGTGCATCGGAGACCATGAAAGGCCGG
>JAYVKA010000649.1:0-10992 GCA_043768885.1 Planctomycetota bacterium | reverse complement strand
AACTCATTCTCTTGTCGGATCGTGGTCAGATTTTGGACCACTAATACAAAAATCCGGACAACGGGGTCAAGCAGGAAAAAAGTGCGGGATTTGGGCAACCGGGCGAATCGGATAGGCTAAACACTCCAGGCTGAGACAATATTCAACAATTTCCAAAATTTGCATGGCGCAGACTCCTTTCAGAGATTCACTTGCGAGAATTCCGGACAACCCAGGGGCGATGACGACCTGGTTGAATGCCGCCCGCATTCGAGATGCTCAGCGCGGGGCGAAAAACCTGTGCAACCTGATCGAAGCCCGCTTGCCATCGGACCTCCTGGCAAGCGTATTGCAACAGTTGCACGAAGCATTGATCACGGCCAGCGACCCGGACATGTCGCTCAATTTTTTCGAACGGTTTTTTTTGGAAGCCCGCAGCCGGCTTTCGCTGGCGGCACTGATCCAGCGCGATCCAACCGTCGTGCCGGTGCTGATCCGGATTTTTTCGACCAGCAACTACCTGGGCGAGTTGCTGGTGCGGGACAACGAAGCGTTTGACGCCTTGCGAATGAGCGAAGGCCAACCGCAGCTACTCGAAAAACTGGTGGCCGATATTTGCAGTTTGCTGGAAAGCGTCACCGATCCGCTGATTGCGATGCGGATTCTGCGCCGGTTCAAGCATCGGGAGACCTTGCGAATCGCCTACGGTGATCTGGTCGTCCAGCACCGGATGGGAATGGTGACGGAACAGATTTCCTGGCTGGCCCAGGCGTTGTCGCAGGGCGCGCTCAAGTTTTGTGATCGACTGCTGCAAAAGAAATGGGGAACGCCCCGCGATGAGTCGGGCAACATTGTGCCGTTTGTAATTCTGGCGATGGGCAAGCTGGGTGGCCGCGAGCTGAACTATTCCAGCGACATTGACTTGGTAATGGTGTTCGGAGCGAATGGTGAATGTGATGGTTCGCGATCGCGTTCTTGCCAAGACTATTTCGACGCGTTGACCCGCGATTTCTCGAAATTGATGAATGAGAATACGGCGGACGGTTTTGCCTGGCGGGTCGATTTGCGTTTGCGGCCAGAGGGTCAGAAAGGGCGATTGTCCAACAGCGCCACCAGTTTCCTGCGCTACTACGAACAAAAGGGACGGGCCTGGGAGCGCCAGGCATTGATCAAGGCCCGGCCGGTGGCTGGAGACATTGCGTTTGGTGAACATTTGCTGGTTCAGTTGGAGCCGTGGATTTGGCGGCGGCTGAGTCACTACGACATTACGGCGGTTCGTTCGCTGAAACGCCAAATCGAACACCGGGCGATTGTCGAAGGCGTCGATGAGTTGGACGTAAAAACCGGGCGGGGCGGGATTCGGGATATCGAGTTTACGATCCAGTTCTTGCAACTGCTGCATGGTCGAAGGCTAAAAAAAATCCGGCAGTTCAATACGCTGCGGGCCCTGGAACAGCTGCAAATCGCTGGTTGTCTGACGATGGAAGAAGAGTCGTTGTTGATCCGGAATTACGTCTGGTTGAGAAAACTGGAACACCGGCTGCAAATCATGTCGGATTTGCAAACCCACCGGTTGCCGGACGACCCCAACGAGTTGCGAAGAATCGCTCTGCGAATGGACTTTCCGGATTCTCGCGATGATCAGCCGCTAAGACAATTCCAGGCCGAACTTGCACGGGTCACGTCTGTCAATCGCCGGATTCTGGACCATCAACTGCATGGTGCGTTCGCCGACGAGACGGACGGTGACGTCCCGGAATGCGTCGATTTGATTTACGTTCCGGAAATCAAACCGGCCCTCGCCGAACGGGCCCTGGCTGGATACGCGTTTTCCGATCCGCTGGATGCTGCACGTCGAATCCAGGGTTTGTCAAATGAACGAACTCCGTTTCTTTCACTCAGTCGATGCCGCCATTTTTTGGCAGCTGTGTTGCCCAAGCTGCTGCGCGAAATCTCGAACTCACCGAGCCCGGACCGAACGCTGGCGACGTTGCAAAGTGTGACGGACCAGCTGGGTGGCAAAGGCGTGTTGTGGGAAATGTTCAATGCCCAGCCGGAAGCGATGCGGCTGTTCGTGCGGATGTGTGCCTACGCCGGATACTTGACGGGAATCCTTTACAGCCAGCCCGGGATGATCGACGAATTGGTCGATGCGTTGCTGGTGGGTCAGTTGCCGACCCGAAAATGGTTGCGAAAGAGCCTGGCTGAACTGAACGAAGGGGCCAGTGACCCGACCCTGATTATCCAGAGCTTCAAACAGGCCCAGCACTTGCGAACAGGCGTGGTTGATCTGATTGGCCGAAGTGATATCGAAAAGGTAAACCGAACACTCTCGGACATTGCGGACGTATGTTTGCAGGCAGTTGCGACGTTTCATCTTCATCAGCTGCGACAAACGATGGGCGATCCGCTCATCGTCGATTCGGACGGCAACTCCCGACCCTGCAATTGTGCGATCATCGCCTGCGGAAAACTTGGCGGCCAGGAATTGAATTACCAAAGCGATCTGGATTTGCTGTTCGTGTATGAAGGCGACGGGCAAACCACTCATCACGATCCGGCGCAGCAGACCACCAACCAGCATTTCTTCAGCCGCTGGGCGAGTGACGTGACCCGGTTCGTGACGGCTCAAACGGCGGCCGGACAATTGTACGACCTGGACAGCCGCCTACGGCCGACAGGCAAGAGCGGAACGCTGGCAACCTCGGTTCCGGAGATGCTTCGATATTTTCAGACGGGTCAGGGGCAATCGTGGGAGCAGTTGGCGATGTGCAAGGCCCGCGTCATCTGGTCGATCGGCGATCCTGCTTCTGCCGATGATGCAATTCTTCAGGCGATCACTTCCCGGACCTGGTCCAGCCAAGTAGTTGATGAAATCGAGGCGATGCGGTTGCGGCTGGAGCGGTCTGCAACTTCGGCCGACGACATCAAACGCGGGAAAGGCGGAACAGTTGATATCGAGTTTGCTGTACAGCTGATTCAAATGAGATACGTGAACGAGTTTCCGGTGTTGCGAAATCCGTCTGCCCCGGCTTCGTTGCGGTTGGCCATGCAAAACGGATTGATCGGCGAGGAAGCGGGGCAAACTTTGCTCGATGGATACCGGCTGCTTCGAAGCGTCGAGTCTTTCCTGAGACTTTGCGAACAAACCGCTCAAACGAGTCTTTCCAGTAGCCCCGACCTGCCCAACCGTATCGCGATGCTGCTGACCTACAGCTCCGGCGATCGATTACTGAAGAACGTGGATGAAACCCGCAAAAAAGTCCGCGATACTTTTGTTGCAGTGTTGCAACAACTTCGCCAATCCTGAAAACTCCGCTATCACCCAATGCTTTCACTTTCGATTTTGGCGAGTCATTATCCAGCCACGAAGAAAAGCCGAATGCCGGATTGAACTGTTTTTGGCGGGATTGCTTTGCTAGATTCCGCTGGACCCCGTTTCGGGCAGAATTTCTCCAGGTACGCAACTCGCGAAGGATCGCGGCATGGATCGACGGATTTTGGACAGTGGCCATTGCCTGGCAGCCCCTGTGCGTTCATCAATCGGGCGGAAGCTGTTGGCATTGGCGGCGGCACTTTCGGTAGCCGGAGTTTCGTCGGATGTTTTTGCGCGTCCCCAGTCCAAAGAAACTTCGCGGAGCGCCTTGCGCGATGTTGAGTTTGTCGATGCGCGAACTGGATGGGCTGTCGGGGACCGTGGGACAATTTTGCGAACGATCGATGGCGGACAAACTTGGCTGGAATGCGGAACGGCGATGCCCTTGTCGCCAACGCAAAGTCGTCCCGATCCGGGAATGCAACGCGTGTTGGACAAAGTCCGCGCGGTTGCAGGAACCACTGAGCAGGCGGTTCAACAGACGATTCTGAAGAATGCGAATTGCCGGTTGAATTCAGTCAGTTTTGTCGACGCCGCCCACGGATGGGCTGTTGGCGGGAACGTGTTGCCTGGCATTGATGCATCGCGCGGAACGATTCTGATCACGGATAACGGCGGAGTTTCCTGGAATCCGATTCCCAACAACGGCTTGCCACATCTCTACCGGATGAGCATGGAAAATGTCGGACGGGGGTGGGCGCTCGGCCGAAGCGGCCATTTGCATCGCGGCGGATACTACGAAACGGAAGCGTCCGGTAGAAGCTGGTCTTCAGTTTCCTCGAAAAATGAAACGGGTGATTTTGTTGATGGAGACCGGACGCCTGGCGGGTACGTTGCTGTCGATGCTGCGGGTCAATTGTACCGAATACAGAACTCAAAAACTGATCCGGCCGTAGTCCTCGACCGAAACGCCAGGCCCATTCGCCGGGTGCGAATGGTCGATGCACAAACCGGCTGGGCTGTTGGCGACGGCGGTACGGTCCTGACAACAGCAGACGGCGGCCAGTCCTGGCGGGCAGCCGCTTTGCCGGATGAAGTCCAAAATTTCCTGTCACAATTTGATTTGTATTCGCTTGAGGTTTCCCCGGGAAAAATCCGCTTCGCCGGCAGTCCGGGAACTCACGTTTTTTCTTTCGACACCGCAAACTCCCGGCTCGTCTCCGTTCCAACCGGTACGTCGGCGACGCTGTATGACATGGAGTTTGCCGACAATCTGAATGGCTGGTGTGTGGGAGCCAACGAGACGATCTTGCGAACGACGGATGGCGGGAATTTATGGAACCTCCAGCGCGGCGGAGCGGCAAACCTGGCAGTGTTGGCCATCGCCCTGGACAACAACGATGCCGGGTGGGAAATGCTGGGGCGGTATTCTGGTGACGAGCGAATGGCGATTGAAGTGGCACAGGTTCTGCTGAAGCCCGCGAAGAATTCCACGACTGGTGGCATGGCAGAAGCGGCGGAACGGTTGGGCGCGATGGATTGCCGAACGGTTGCCGCGTGGACGGTAGTGCCCCGTGACACGCCGGACATGGAGCATGTTCAACGACGACTGGTTTCGATCATTCGGCAGACGAGACCGCAAATTGTGACTTGCAATCGGGCCTCGATTCAAATGCCCGACGGATCGGTGCTGGATACGCATTCGTTTTTGGATGCAGCCATTCGTACTGCTGCGACCGACGATGGAGTGCAGCGAAACGAAATGAATGGTGTCGCGGGCCCCTGGCAATGCCTTCGCCTGGCAACGGTCGATCCTTTTACCTCCGGCGACTGTGCAATCGATTCGGGAACCTGGCTGGCGGGTGCCGGACAAACCCTCGCCGACCGGGCAATGATCAGCCGCGCACTTGCCGGAATGGAAACCGCTTCGCCTTCACGTCAGGCCTATCGGGTCAAACGATACAACCAGGCCCGCAGCGGCTCGACCAGTGACGGGCTGTTCGAGGGATTGGGGACCGGAGCCGACCGACGGTTCCTCCAACAGAATGGCAATCAGAACTCCTCCAGCCTGGCCGACATCAATCGCTCAATGCAGAAAGATGTCGAGCTGGCGAGGCTTGCAGGTTTTCAATGTGCAACTCAGATGGATTTGGTCGTGTGGCACAATCAGGTTGCCAGCTGGGTCATGCAGACCAACGAAGAGCTCGCCGGAGTCTGGCTGGTGCAACTGTCCGCGACGGCAATGCGGCAGGGAAACCTGCAACCGGCTTTCGAATCGCTGAATTTTCTGGTCAATAGCTACCCACGGCATCCACTTGCGCCAGCCGCAGCTTTGTGGGTGGCCCGGTACGTTGCTAGCGAAGAAACGCGGGTCGCCTGTGATGAATCGATCCGGCCATGGGCGAATTCATCTCCCATCGAAAAGTTGCTCAAGAATCAAACGCCGGTGGCGACCAGCGAACCGACTGTGGTCAAGGACGAGAATGGCGTCGAACACATGATTTGGGTTCCAACGGCACCCGGCACAGCACGTTTAATGGGTGACGACGAAGGGTATGCTGTTCGCCAGATTTCTGCGATTAGCGAAGCCGATATTGCACCGGACTCCGTGGTTTCTTCCAAACAACACTGGCAGTCGGTTGCCGGGCGGTTGGGTTCATTGAGTGCAAGTTTTCCCGAGCTCAACTCCAGCGTTGACATGACGTTGGCTCAGGCAAATACGGTTCGAAAAAGTTCCGGGTGGGAGGCAGCCAAGGGCCTTTACCAACAATTGATCGAAATGAGACTGACCCAGCCGCAGGCCGGGTACCTGGCACTGCGCGAGCGAAAGATCAGCGAGAACCCGCCAGAAGAATGGGAATCCCGCTGGCCAGTTTCAACGGCTTCAGAACGACCGAATCTGGACGGCAAACTGGATGACGCGCTGTGGAGTGAGATGTTTGCCCGCGGCGATTTCAAAATGGTTTCAATGCAGCCGCCGGGCTCCGGGCAATCGGCGCGGACTGACTATCTGTTGATTGCCGCTGACGAAAAATTTGTTTACGTCGCTGGTCGATGCAACCGGATATCGCGTCAGGCCAAAGTGGGACAGGCCGGGGCTCGTGTTCGCGATGCATTGACTGACAATATCGATCGGGTGATCCTGGGCTTCGATTTAGACCGTGATGGAGCCTGGCCGTTGTGGCTGGGAGTTGCGGCGGATGGGCGCATCGCTGACGGATGCGGTGCTTCGCGAGCGTGGAATCCGCAATGGTTTGTCGCAACAGATCTGTCGAACGAATCGGCGTGGACGTTTGAACTGGCGATTGCCTGGGATCAGCTGGGACAAAACGGCCTTCCCGTCTCAAAGGAACCGATGGGAATCGGGCTGGAACGATTTGCACCCGGCTCCCGGGTCAACCTGTGGGATTGCCCCGGACCGTCGATCAGCGAACAGAAATTTTCATTGACGACACCGTCGGCAGGTGTGCAGGGTTACACGCTGCTTCAGTTTGGTGCGGCCAAATAAAAAAGCCTGCCCAACAAATGTCCGGCAGGCGGCAGATCAAATTGTATCGATTCCAGTTTTCGGGACCGGTCAATTCTCTATTCGAATGCCTTCAGGGTGAATTTTGAATCGAGGAAGACGCCGTTGTAACATTCCCACGGATTCACTTCGCAGCGGTTGTCGGTGTAACCCATTAGCTCAGGATTCTCTGTCGTGTTCAAAACAAATCCCGGATTGATGTAGCCGTCGCCGTTGAGGTCCTGCAATTGCCGTACACTGCCGTCGGCAAACAGGATGTTGGCTGTCTTGTTGTGCCATGCATGCCAGTCGCGGGTGTCTTGCAGAACCAGCGGCTTGGACGCTGAACCGGTATACGGTGCCGAACTCGTGATGATATCGCCGGCCTTCGGCATGACATTCAATTGAAATGCAGAGACCGACGTGCCAGCCGGAACGGTAATAATTTTGCCGGCTCCATTGGGAAGGCTGGGGCCATCGTTAAAGGATTCGGCCAGTGGTACGCCAGTGGTCAGACCCAGGCGAGGGCTGACGGCTGCAACCAAGTTCGCTTCCGACGAATCCCCTTTGTCGCCATCACCCAAGAGTGCAATGGACGATGAAGGGACTGGCGACGAATCGAGCTGGCTCAAACGGAGCGGCCCCCGCGTATTCCCAAAGTCCTTCAGGCTGCCCACCGTCACGCCATTCACGAACGCGGGTTCCGAACGAACCATGTGCCAGCTGGAGGCATAGTTGGTGTTGAAGCCTTTTTCGACCAGGTTTTCCCGTACATATTCGGTACGGGCAGGGTCAATGTTTGTGCCCCAGGTTGTGCTGATGTATCTCATGTGTCCAATGTCCCGACCGGGCGGGGTTGCAGAATTGTTGCTGGTGTTCTTTGCCAGCAAGTCGTTCAGTTTTTCGCTGCCCGGGCAAGGGCTGCTGGGGCAACGCAACTGGCCCACATCGACTCCGTGTGCCGCAACGTCGGCGACCCACGAAAACAGTTCTGGCGTACCGTCCCGTTTCGCGTCAAATGCTCCAGAGCAAATCGTGCCGTTGGGGCTGTTGGTTGCCTTGGCAATCAGGGCGATGCCAAGCTGTCGCAAATTGTTTTGACATTGAGCCGAACGGGCCGCGTTTCGAACCGCCAAAATCGCGGGGAAAAGCAGTGAAACCAAAATCCCGATAACTGCGATCACCACCAACAACTCAACCAGTGTAAAACCGTTGCGAGTCTTTCTCATTTACAAACTCCCAAAAAAATCCTGCCGTCTCCAGTCCACCTTCCCGGTGGCAAATCCCCCGAAGCGGCTTTTACGAAGCGAATTCTCGCGATCAACGTGAAGGCTTGTTGAACGAAAGGCGAAGTTTGCATGAAAGTTCCGTAAAGGTCTCTTAACGCTAGCGTCCCGGACCTGATTTTGAACCGGTTTCCCGCGGATTGCGTAAGTCTTGAAATTTCGGATTGATTCGGATCGGGGCAGCCACTAAAAGTCTGTTCTCGAATATTCCGCGAAGGCCGGTCTGGGCGGTGGCCCCGGCTGCTTCAGGCCCCGAATCAAGAAACAAAACAGGATCCACCGACGTCAAGGAGGACGAAAAGTGAAAAAGGCAATTCTTGCAATCACGGTTGCAATCGTGATTCAATCCCTCTGCATCCCGGCTGTACGAGCCCAGGAAACCGCCGCTGGCCCAGGCCTCGTCGCCGTGCTGGATGTCGTCCGGGTCTTCAATGAAAACGCTGATCATGCCCAAAAGATGGATCAAATTCGCCAAAAGGCAGAATCAGTAAAAACGACGATCGAACAGAAGTTTGTCCAGCTACAAGACGAAGCCAAAGAAGCCATGAAATTGGAGCAAAATACTGCTCAGCGAAATCAGGTCGAAGCACAACTGGAACAGCGACAGGCCGCAATTAAGACCGAAGCCCGACAACAGGAAACCGATTTGCTGACCGAAGAAGCGCGAGTCTATTTCCAAACGTGGAACAAACTGCAACAGGTGATTGGCCAGGTTGCCAGCCACAACAATATTTCCCTGGTCCTTCGCTATGACAGTGCGTCGATCGACCCGGAGAACCGCAATGACGTGATCAAAGGCGTCAATCGATCGGTGATCTATCACGATCGCCTGGATATCACCGACCTGGTGATCCAGCAGATGGGACCATCGACGGCAAACGCAGCCGCTCCAAACGGCATTCAACAAAAGTAACCGTTGAATTGCCACGCACCGGGAGCAAGGAAAAAAGACTTGCAGAAATCGATTTGCGCCAAACAAATCGCTTGAAAACTGCAACTGAATGTCAAAACAGGAAAGAGAGGCTGGCGTTAACGCCAGCCTCTTCTTTTTTTGTTGCCGAATCCCCTCCCCTGCTCTAACGAAACCTCGCAGCGATTGGCTAGGATACGGCCAAGATAATACGGCGCGGATTTCATTCGGGACTCAGGTCCATTTTCCGCCTCACCCGGGACAGCCTCTTCGCGCAATGAGCTGATGAATATTCTGGTTTTCGAAGATGATCGGGTTCTCGACCTGTATCCGGTAACTACCGGTCGGGCAGCCTTTGCAATTACGGTCGCTTCGCGGCGGCTGCTGGACTGGCTGGAATGTTTGAACGGTTCGTTAACCGCCATCGTTCGGGAACATCTTCGGGAAATGTTGCATGCCGATTCTCCGATGATAAACCGGAAACTGAATCTCTCGCAAGAACTGACTCTGGTCGTCAATGCCCGCTGCGTTCCCTGCCAGGAAACACTGGCCGAGCTGCAGCGACTTCGAAACAGTCGCGATGCAGCGCTGGCCATCGGATCGGACGGCTCCATTGCGGCGGCATTGTTGGCAACCGGCGACGCAGCCAAAATTTTCGCGGGGTCTTCGTGCCAATCCATGGCAATTCTCGAATCCCTGTCGACACTGACACCAACAGCGACCACGATTCCTGTATTGCAATATCCGCACGACTTGGTTCGCCAAAACCTGGAACAATTTTCCGGAAACCTCGAGCATCGCCTGGCAACAGGCAATTATCGCGAAATCGCTGAAGGCGTCTTTGTAACGGGAGAAGTTTCGATCAGCGATTTTGTCGTTACCAACACGCGCAGCGGTCCGATCCTGATCGAAGACGGAACAGTGATTGGACCATTTTGTTTTTTGCGGGGACCGCTCTACATCGGAGCCGGCTCGCGGGTAAACGAGTATTCCGCCATCAAGGATTCCGTGTCGATTGGCCACACATGCAAGATCGGCGGCGAAGTCGAAGGATCGATTATCGAATCCTATACAAACAAGCAGCACCACGGGTTTCTTGGCCACAGCTATCTCGGAAGCTGGATCAATCTGGGTGCCGGAACCTGCAACAGTGATTTGAAAAACACCTATGGCGAAGTCAAAATCGACTATCGGGGTGAACGGGTCGCCACCGGCATGCAATTCATCGGCTGCATCATGGGCGACTATTCGAAAACGGCGATCAACACCAGCATCTTCACTGGCAAGACGATCGGGGTTTGCAGCATGCTTTACGGTTTTGTAACGACCAACGTCCCCAGCTTTTCCAATTACGCCAGAACATTCAGCCAGGTTACCGAATCCCCTCCCGGCGTCATGGAACTGACTCAAAAAAGAATGTTCGCCCGCCGCAATGTTCAACAACGCAAGCTGGACATCGACTTGCTCCACGCCATGTACGACCTGACCCGCCACGAACGCCAAATCAGCGAAGAACCGCTGAATCTCTGAGCCGTTCCAAGACAAAAAGTTGTCGGGGATCGTTTTGCGGCCAGGCAAATACTCTTTGTCGCCCTATTGGGCGGACTGCGGATTCCAGGGCCAATCGCCTGGCACTTGATTCCCTCCAGTCAATAGATCCATGCGAATTGTTCCCCGAAACACTTTCCCGAAACGCAAAAATGCTATCTGAAACGTCATTCCTTGCGCAAATCTTCGCCCACATTGAAAGTCATCGATGATGACAAGTTGTGCGACTCGCTGGAAACAGAATCTCAAAGCAGGAAGCGCGTCCGGGGTTGTTGGGTCTCCCTGAATTAAGTATTCTGCTTACGACTTAATTTTTCAAAGGAGAAGGGGCATATGAAACGGATCTTTTTTGCTGGTTTGATAATCCTGTTTTCAACGGCAAGTGCCTATGGAAGCATCCTGGTCACTGCCACAGAGACCGGAGGCAACGTGGTTTTCGAGGGTGGAG
>JAYVKA010000648.1:0-5396 GCA_043768885.1 Planctomycetota bacterium | reverse complement strand
GCCGAGTCGGGACCGCCGGACCAGATCTTTGAAGCTCCGCAGAATCAGATTACGAAGGATTTTTTGCACGAGACAGAGGTGGCATAGCGGTACAGTGCCAATTTTTTTGATAAAGCAACTCTCGTTTAACCGTCAGCCGAAGGCGTACGCGCGCGGCCAAAACGTACGTCTTCGGTTGACGGTTAAACGAACAGGATCCCGTTCAAACATGCATTCCGGCCTGTGAATGCGCTATCACAGGCTGGAAGCCTATGCCACGTTTTGTTTTCCTGGCCAGTTGTCCCACCATTTTCGGAACAGGGTCCATTGGGCTTGAAGGAATTCGCGTTGGCTGTTGGAGAGGCGGTCGGTTGGGTTGAAGTGGTGTTCGTATTCGGGGTTGCCTTCGAGGACCATCAGGTATTTGTAGTACAGAACCAGGTCGGGACCTTCGTCAAAGGTTGAAAGGACCGACATTGCGCTGTCGAGTTCCAGGGCCAGTCGCCTCGATTCAATACAACCGGTGGCGGCTCGTTCACAAAGTTCAACCAGACGCAGGGCTTCCCTGGGCAGCGCGTTGCCGACGCCAGTGATCGCTCCAGCCGCGCCGCAGCGGACAAAGCCGTGGTAGACTTGGGTATCGACGCCGACCATCAGGGTCAGCGACTGGTTGCCGCTGGTGATATACTCGGCGGCGTAGCTGAGCGAGTCGGCACCGCCAAATTCCTTGAAGCCGACCAGCGAGGGGAATTCGCGATTCAGATCAAAAAACAGTTCGGCGCGGGTTTCGAAACCGTAGTACGGGCTGTTGTAAATCACGGCAGGCAAATCGCCTCCCGCACGCAGGATTGCGGCAAAGTGATCGCGCTGTGCGGCGGGTGAGGTACCTCGCGACAGGACTCGGGGGATCACCATCAACCCGTCGGCACCGACAGATTTGGCGTGTGCCGCATGGGCAGCGGCTAGCCGAGTGTTCTGGGCGCCGGTTCCGACAATGACCGGAACGCCAGCGTCAGCGAGTCGTTTGACCCCTTCCTGCCGTTGGGCATCCGTCAGCAGCGGCCAGTCCCCCATCGAACCGCAATAAACAACGGCACGCATGCCGAGACCGACCAGCTCTTCGCCCTTTTTGACGAGCGCGTCCCAGTTGGGATTGCCCGCGGCGTCACAAGGAGTCATCAATGCAGGAATACAGCCAGTAAAAATATTTTTCTCGGCGGGCATCAAGTCATTTCCAATGATTGGGGTTGAAAGCACTGGATTATCTTAGACAAAACGTGGCACAGGCTTCCAGCCTGCGTCAGTGTTCACATGCCGGAAGCTATTGACGCGAACTTGGCGGGCATCGCCTTGTGTTTGATTCAGGGAACGCCGATGATTTCCGACAAGATTCGGCAGCGGCTGTCGAATGCGTGTTTGAAACGGTTTGGGTTTCCATGGGATTTGCTCTGTCTGGGCAGATCGGCGACAGTTTTGAAAAGGGGCGAAACGATGAGAATTTTGTCAGTTTGCAGTGCATTTTTGTTTTCGGCCTTGGTTGCTGGTGCGTTGATCGCGCAGGATGCAAGCGGGGCAAGTACGACCGGCCAGGAAACAGCCGCGGCTGCAACCGGTGAAGTTTCCCAGGATTCATCGACAGCCGGATCGGTGATTGGTCGAGCGAAAGACATTGGGAAGACTCTCAACGAAAACGACACCGTCAAGGAAATTTCGGCGGGGTTGCTACAGCCTATATACGATCTCGCCCAATACATGGCTCATCCGTGGTTCTATTGGTCGGCCTTTGCCGTGATGGTTGCCGGCGTCGTGAGCTTTGTCGGGCAATTGGTGTTTACCAAGTTTCTGTTGTTGTTCAAATTCAAGCTGAACTTTCAGGAGATCTTGTCGGATGTCCTGGGGCTGTTGATCAGTGTCACCGGATTGGTGCTGGTCACCCAGGCCGCCACGCAGAATTCAACGTTCACGCAGAGTCCATTGGCCGTTGTATCGGCAGCAGCGGCGGGCGCGATTGTCGGGTTTGTCTTTTATCTGTGGGGCCAGAAGACCGAATTTCAGGCGTCGCGCGACAAGGGCGCGACTTCGAATCCGACTCCAAAACAGGACCGCCGGCCGACCATGTAGTAACGCAGCCGCCGGTTGCCGACATTCCATACAGTACCTGAATACCTGACTCGCGAACGAGCTTGTCAGGTATTCTGTTTTTATGCGCCATGAATTCAGCGAACTGGCAACGCGTTCATGTGCTTGTCGAAACTGGTCCCTGACTGGAATGCAGAAATGTTGAACCGTAAACTACTGGCCGGCCTGCCATGCGTTGTTGCGATGGCGCAAGTCACCGTCGTTGTTTTGGCGTGCCTTTTTGCCCCGACGACATCCCTGGCATTCCAGCGGGGAGTAACTCGAGCAACGGTCGAGCCGCATTGGTCGGCCGACGGCGAGTCGTTCTGGTATCGCAACGATCTGGGAGAGAATCGCCACGAGTTTGTACTGGTCAACGCCGCGAAAGGAACGCGCCAGCCGGCTTTCGATCATCAGGCGGTTGCCAAAGCGATGGCGGAAGCGACGGGCAAAAAAGTCGATGCCGACAAACTGCCGATTACCGGGCTCCAGTTCTCCGACGATGTCGCAACGGTTCTGTTGACCGGACCTGGCGGGGAGTTCAGTCTGGAACTCGCCAGTGGTGCCGTGACAATTCTGGCAAAATCCGCGGCGGAAACCGTCGAGCGACCTGCGGAAGAGCCCCGTCAGCGCCGGCGCGGACAACGGCGAACAGGTGGTGGCGGGTTTCGCACGCCGGCCGGGGTGGCTCGCAGTCCGCATGGTGATTACGAAGCGTACGTGAAAGACGAAAATCTGTGGCTGAAAATTTTGAAACCGGAAACAAACGGAGATACATCGGCAGAAGGGGAGCGACAGACAGCGATTGCACTGACCACGGATGCAACGCCGGGAAACTCCTTTCATCGCAGTGCCCAACGAGCGCGGCTGATGAGCATGCAGTATGGCCTTGAAGATTTTGCCGACAACATTCCGGAGGCCCAATGGTCGCCCGATTCAAAATACATTTTGGCCTTTCAGACGACGACCGTGCCTGAACGGGTTGTGACCTACGTGGAATCGTCACCAGCGGATCAAATCCAGCCGAAACTGGGAGCCTATACCTACGCGAAACCGGGTGACGCGATACCGGTTTCCATTCCGCATTTGTTCTCCGTCGAAAACCGGTCGGAAATTCCCGTATCGAATGAGTTGTTTCCGAAACCGTTTGAATTGCGTTTTGATCGATGGAGCACCGACGGCTCGAAGGCGTACCTGCTGTATAACGAACGAGGCCATCGGAATTACCGCGTGCTGGAACTGGAATTGGCGACTGGCCAGGTCCGCGCGGTGGTCAATGAACACAGCGACACATTCATTCACTACAGCACCGGTGGCAAGCGGGAATTGCACTGGCTGGACGATGGAACATTGTTGTGGGCCAGCGAGCGGTCGGGCTGGAACCATTTGTATCGTTACGGTGTTGCGACCGGTGAAGTCGTCAATGCCGTGACCAGCGGCGAGTGGAATCTGAAACGGATCGAACTACTGGATCGTGAGAAATGTGTGCTGTGGTTTTTCGCCGTCGGGATCGCACTGGATCAGGATCCGTACCACGAGCATTTTTGCCGGGTCAATCTGGACGGGAGCGGGTTTCAGCGGCTGACCGAAGGAGACGGCATGCATGAAATCAGCTGGTCGCCGCACCGGAAATATTTCATCGACAAATTTTCGCGGGTCGATCTGCCGCCGGTTCATGAACTGCGACGGGGAGAGGATGGCAGTCTGGTTTGCGAACTGGAAAAGGCCGATGCCTCGGCGTTCTTCGCGTCGGGGGGGGCGTTGCCCGAAAGGTTTGTTGCCAAGGGTCGCGATGGCAAGACCGATATTTGGGGCATCATTCACAGGCCACGCGAATTTGATCCGGCCAAAAAATATCCAGTTCTGGAAAACATCTACGCCGGACCCCACGACTACCACGTTCCCAAAACGTTTCGGGCCCAGGCCGGTCAGCAAAGCATGTTGGCCGCAGGATTTGTGCTTGTGCAAATCGACGGAATGGGGACGGCCTGGCGGTCAAAAGCCTTTCACGACGTCTGTTACCGCAACCTGCGCGACGCCGGTTTTCCGGACCGCATTGAATGGATGAAGGCGGCGTCGGAAAAGTATCCGCAGCTCGATTTGTCACGGGTTGGCATTTATGGCGGATCGGCGGGCGGTCAGAACGCGATGGCGGCAGTTTTGTGGCACGGTGATTTTTACAAGGCGGCGGTGGCCGATTGCGGATGTCATGACAACCGGATGGACAAAATCTGGTGGAACGAACAGTGGATGGGCGAGCTCGGAGATGGCAATCATTACGTCGCGAATTCCAATATGGAGAACGCGCACCTGTTGCAAGGCAAGTTAATGCTGGTCGTTGGCGAGTTGGATCGCAACGTCGATCCTGCAACGACGACACAAGTGGTCGGCCGTCTAATCAAAGCCAACAAGGATTTCGATTTCCTGCTGGTCGTTGGTTCCGGGCATGGTGCCTGCGAATCACTTTACGGGTCGCGAAAACGGCTGGAGTTTTTCCAGCGGCATTTGCAGGAAAAGTCCAACACGACAGAATTAAAGAGTTCCGGCAACGAGTAGACAAAATGCTGTTCGACGGGCAAAAGTGCCCAACTAACAAAATTTCAACGACCCAACCATCTTTTCACGGGCTGTGACGCATGCTGCTTCGATATTTATCGGTTGGTGTTTGCATTTGTCTGTCCTCTGTTTCGACGATTGCAGCCCAAGCGGTGTACGATTCGGGCATCGTCGATGGAAACAGGCCGGGGCCTGCCGTTGAGGTCTCGGCCGATATACGCGGTGCGGAGAGGCTGTTTCTGGTTGTTACTCCTGGCGATGATGGTTACGCCTGCGACTGGTGCGACTGGATCGACCCGAAACTGGTTGGCGAAAACGAAACGAAGTCGCTCGTTGAGATTCCGTGGAAAACGGCTCTGGCCGGTTGGGGATCGGTTCAAGTCAACAAGAATTGCACGGGTCAGCCGTTGAATGTTGGCGGCAAGGTGGCAGATCGCGGAATCGGGACCCATGCGCCGTCGGTGATCGAGTTTGTTTTGCCAGCCGGTCATTCGTTCACGGAATTCACCGCAACGGCGGGACTGGACGCCGGAGGAGTTCGGCAAAACAGTCCGCCGGTGACAAGCGTGCGATTTCTGGTTTTTACCAAACGACCACCGAAGAACTTCTGGACCACACTGATTGAAGATCCGGACATTGACCACTCGCCGGAATCGGCGCTGAAACAATTTGCGGTTCATCCGGAACTGAAAGTCGAGTTGTTTGCGGCTGAACCGATGGTGATGAACCCGACGAATATCGAC
>JAYVKA010000647.1:0-4651 GCA_043768885.1 Planctomycetota bacterium | reverse complement strand
ACAGGAAAATATCAGGTACCGGGCTGCCAGGAATCGTTGGTTCATGGCGGACTTCTACAAATGGCAACGCCAGCGGCTGGGAATTTTGGTTGAAGCGAACCAGCCCCTCGGTGGCAAGTGGAGTTTCGACGATGACAATCGCAAAAAGATCCCAAAGAAACTGCTCGGCGGAATTCCACCGATCATGGACGTTTGCCGCGATTCAATTGACCTCGCTGCCAAAACCTTCATCCAAACGAATTTTCCGGAAAATCCTGGAAGCCTCAACCAGCTTTACTATCCAACATCGCACGAATCGGCTACCGAATGGCTTGAGCATTTTTTGAAGCATCGTTTTGCCCGTTTTGGCGATTACGAAGATGCCCTTGTTGAAGGGGAATCCTGGTTGTGGCACAGCCTGTTGACACCTTGCCTGAACACGGGACTGTTGACGCCGATGCAAGTTGTGAATGCGGCCTTGAAGTTCGCCGATGAAAATGAAATTCCACTCAACTCGCTGGAAGGGTTCATTCGGCAAATTATCGGCTGGCGCGAGTTCATGCGGGCGACTTATCAGGACCTCGGCGTGAAAATGCGGACAACCAACCACTGGAATCACAAACGGAGAATCCCGGCCTGTTTCTACGATGGCTCGACCGGCATTCTTCCCGTCGACGATACTATCCAGCGGATTCTGAAGACTGGCTATTGCCATCATATTGAGCGGTTGATGGTGCTCGGCGGTTTTATGTTCCTGTGCGAGTTTGATCCTGATGAGATCTACAAATGGTTCATGGAAATGTTTGTCGACAGTTACGATTGGGTCATGGTGCCCAACGTCTATGCGATGAGTCAAAACGCCGATGGCGGGATGATTACGACCAAGCCCTATTTTTCCGGCTCGGCTTACATCCGGAAAATGAGTCACTACCCGAAAGCCGAGTGGTGCGACACGTGGGATGCCTTGTATTGGCGGTGGATCTGGAATCACGCCGACGAACTTGCCCGGAATCCCCGCTGGGCGATGATGTGTAGCATGGTTCGAAAAATGAATCCGGAAAAACGCGGTGTCCATCTGAAAACTGCCGAGACGTTTCTGGCGCGACTCGGAGCGGAATCGTGAAGAATTTCTGGCCGCGATTCCCGGTCGATGCGTCTCAGTTTTTCTGACAGCGAGGGGCAGACGTGCAAACTTCGGGACTCGTGGGCGGTCAACACGAAGCGAATTCCGAAACATCGAACCGACAGAGTTTCAACAATCAAAACAGTTGTTGCGCGGCCCGCCCGCTCAATATCCCGTTTGCGGCCGGGAGGCCACTCAGAAAGGCTCGTTCGACACGCGCGCTGCCGGCCCAGTCTCCGCAAGCGGCATTGCCCGCGTCAGCATCACAGAAACAACCAGCCGCGGATGGCTCCGTCGGAATTGCATACTTCCGGCGATGAGCCTGAATCTGCCTGGGTTTTGCCGATTGAGCCCGGTAACTCGCCAGAACTCTTCGAGTGATTCGTGGGCAACGGCGACTGGTTCCCGTTCCCAATGTTTCGAAGTCCATTCAGGGTTCGCATGCAGAATCGGTGTTTCTGCAGACTTCGATCGCCCTGGTTTGGTGCCGTTTCGGGCTGCCCGAGACAAAAAGCAATCGTGCAAAAACGCCCCGGCCCAACTTGTTTCGCCGGTGAACATTGGGGCTCATTCCTGCCACGGATGAATGATTTGCCATTGATTGAGCCACCCGACAATTTGCGGTTGGATCAATTGGCCATCGGTGGTTTTGCCGGCGCAGATTTCAGCAGCCGAAACCCAACGCCCCGTTGGTGTTGCGTTCAGCAAATCGAGTGCGGACCGCTTGTAAACCTGAACCTGATAAAACGCCACCGCCACCTGCCGATCGGATTTGTCGGCGGTCTCCCTGTCGGTAAACTCCATCGAAAGCTGGGCCATGTTCGAAACAAGAAAATCAGTCTTTCGATTCAGGTTTAATTGCCAGGCGACTTCCCGCAGAACAGTTTCCCGAAAGCTTTCACGTTCCAACCTCTCACCGACTACGAATTGCCAACATTTCTGGTAAGGCTGCCAGCGCAGAAACCAGCGGGTACTTCCTGCTTCAACATTTTGAACAAGTGCGACCGACTGAAACAGCTTTTCGATTTTTTGCACGGCAAGATACCCGCTGGTTAACTGTCAGAATCCCGGTCGATGGCACAAATAAAGATTGCCTTCAGGAAAAAAATCAAGCGACCGATCATTGGAAATTACGTGACCGAAAAAGAAATTCGTGACTGGCTTTCCAAACAGTCTTTTTGCGGAAAGACGGGGAAATTCATCGAGACGGAATTGCATGCCCTTCGTCGTTTGGGTTGACTGCAGGTGTTTCGTTTTTATGTCCATGTGCAATCTGCCAAAAATGGATGGCAAAAACTGTTGGGCGCAGTACGGTCACATGAGCGGTAGGGCGAACCCGAAATTTTCGTCTTCGAAAACCTTTTGGAACGCGATCAGCAGCTCGACGCCTTTTCACATGGACTGATTGCCTTGCGGAAAAGCCGGCTGGCTGATCACGTCTGGTGCTTTGTCCAGATTTAATATTAGGATTGTCGCGTTATCGGTCTATTGATTTTTGAGCTGTGACGCGTGAGCGGCCGGGTTCGTCAACGCTACCCTTTGCCTCACGGCACTCGGCTCACCCCAATGTCAAAAATGGACGTTGCACTAATTCGCAGCCTCGACAGGTTCTTGCTTGTTCGAACTCCCGGCTTTGGACTTCGAGACTTCAGCCGGTTCTTGAATCGCCTTGCAAAGGTTTCGCAACATTCCCGCGAAAACAAATTGATGCAGTGGGTACATGGCGTACCAGTAAACCAGACCAAACAGCCCCACCGGATCAAAAATGGCTGTTTGCCGGACCGTGCTGATGCCGTCTTTTTCGCTGACCTCAAATTCCAGCCACGCCCGACCTGGCAACTTCATTTCGGCCGACAGCCTCAACAAACTGTTTTCTTCAAAACTTTCCACCCGCCAAAAATCGATCGCGTCACCGACCCGAATTTGGTCTGGGTGCCGACGGCCACGCCGAACGCCAACTCCGCCGACCAGCAAGTCCAGGAAGCCACGAATTTTCCACAACCAATTGCCGTAATACCACCCCGTCGCGCCTCCGATCTGCCGAATCGGCTTGAAGGCTTGCCCAGCTTTTGCGGAAACTTCTTGGGTTCTGGAATCGGCCAGGCGTGAACCAAACCGAACACCACCCCAACACTTTTGCTTGCCGCCAGACGAAAACGCGCCGGACCAGCGTGTTTCGGCAAACTCACTGTCTTCGTTGACCAGAGCCCGCGCAATCGCTTCGTCTGTCGATCTTGGCCGAACGGAAAAATACCTGTCAGCGACATTGTTGGATATCAGCGTCGGGTTACGAAGGCTGTCGATCAGTTTTCGACCGACACGGGAATAGAGCGGCGTCACCAGTCCCAACCAGAGACTGGACAAGTACGGCGTCAGAAGCGGAACGGGAATCATCCATCGAGTCAGTCCCCGCTGCCGGGCATAACGCTTCATGATCTCGCCGTAGGAAATTTGGTCAGGGCCACCAATTTCAAACACAATCGTCTCTTCGAGCGGACAATCGAGAGCTTCTGTCAAATACGACAGCACGTCCTCGATCGATATCGGCTGGGCCAGTACGTGAACCCATTTGGGGCAAATCATGATCGGCAGCCGTTCCACAAGCGCCCGAATCATTTCAAAAGACAGACTCCCCGATCCAATAATGATCGACGCCCGAAACTCGATTACACTCGCCGACGATGTTCTGAGAATATTGCCGATTTCCTGGCGACTGCGCAGATGTTTGGAAAGATTGTGGTCGGGGTTGCCGAGCCCCCCGAGGTAAACAATTCGTTTCACGCCCTGCCGCGTGCAGGCCTTGGCAAAGATCTCGGCGGCGCGTCGATCGGTCTTCTCAAAATCGTCTTTGGCGCCCATCGAGTGGATCAAATAGTAGGCAGTCTCGACGCCATTGAGAGCCGCGAGCACCGACTCTTCATCCAAAACGTCTCCAGCGACAACTTCGGTCGTCGCAAGCACGCTTCCCTGCAGACCGGCAGGATTCCGGGTCATGCAGCGAACTCGCAGCCCAAGCGATTCCAGTCGCGAGAGCAACCGCCCACCTACATAGCCCGTCGCTCCGGTTAGCAGAATCATGTTCAACAACTAATGGCTAATGAAAAACTTCTGGTTAAAACAAACTCGGTCAGTCAACGCGACCGGCGAAGATCTTTTCGCTGGCGCAATCAGGTTACCTGCGGCCGAAGTGACTTCGGCATTATCAAACGCAACAAAATTCCGGGATTCGGAAAAATCCTGGTCTCTGGCAGGGAAGCTATTTGACCATGAATCTCAATCTTGAGAAACGAAAGCACTCGCAGCAAAGTCTCCGCATTGGGCCGAACTGTGTTTCGAAGACTCCACGCTGTGCGGAAATCCGCTAGCCGAAGCACAATTCTGTTACCGGAAAAATCGACAACGAACGGACGGCCGGAAACGGTGACTTGCACCGATCCGGCCAGTATCAGTTTGGGCCAGAGGATTTCTTTTGTGTGCTGACCCGTATGGTTCCGTTCAAAATCCATTCGGCATGTTCGGCTTCGGACCCAGTTCCACTTGGGACCTTTA
>JAYVKA010000646.1:0-2202 GCA_043768885.1 Planctomycetota bacterium | reverse complement strand
TGATCCCGCTCAATCGGGAACCTGTTCCGACCCAATACGAACGGGCGGTCCAGAAGTACTACGAACAATTGGGGACCGGCAAATGACTTTGCCCGATTCGTGGAACGCGCTCGACTGGATGACTCCGGCGATTATCGTGTTTGTCATCGCGCTGCCGGTGATCTTCTATGCAAACTGGTCACGGCGGATATCGACGCCGGTCAAGCTGTTGCTGACCCTGGCGAAGTCGCTGGCGTTGGGACTGCTCGCGTTGTGTTTGCTGGAACCGACGCAAAGTTTTACCCGTCCGGTTCCCGGCTCGAATTCGATCATCGTGATGGCTGACGCCAGCCAAAGTCTGCAAGTCCAGGACTGGGGCGGTGCACGGACTCGTGCCGAAGCGATGAAGAGCATCCTCAACGAAAAAACGGACTGGCTGGACACGCTGGACGAACAGTTTGAAATGAGGCGATACCAGTTTGATTCACGATTGAACGCGGTCACCGACTTTGTGGATTATCGCGCCGAAGGAACAGGGACGGCGATTGGTGGTTCGCTGGAGATGGCGGGCAAGCGGATCGACGGTAAGCCTTCGGCCGGAATCGTATTGTTGACCGACGGCAGTTTTTCGGAAACGACATTGAACCAGGAAGGCTTCGACATCGGAAAACTTCCACCGGTTTATCCTGTCATCGTCGCCAGCAATCGCCCTGCCCGTGACCTTTCGATGACCAGCGTCGAGACTTCGCAAACAAATTTCGAGTCGGCGCCGGTCACCATCAAGGCCGAGATGATCTCGCAGGGATTTGCCGGGGAGACTGTAAAAGTCGAGTTGTTGGGCAAGGATGGAAAACAGATCGAAGTCCAGCAAGTTCGCCAGGTCGTGGACGGAAAACCGTTCGCCGTTCGATTTCAGCTGAAACCGGCCGACCGGGGCGTGAATGTTTTCCGGGTCCGCGCCTGGGTTGATGGCATGGAACTGGCAGGTGAACAATCTGAAAAGGGGTCAGACCCTTTGAAAGGCAGAGAGGGTCAGGTCCCTTTTCAGATTGGCTCAAAAACAAAAACCGAGGCCACGCTTGTAAACAACGAACGAACCGTGGTCGTTGATCGCGGACAAGGCCCTTTTCGAATTTTGTACGTCGCTGGCCGTCCCAATTGGGAATATAAATTCATGCGGCGTGCAGTGTCGGACGATCAGGAAATCGAATTGGTCGGATTGCTGCGGGTTGCCCGGAAGGAACCCAAGTTTACGTTTCGTGGCCACGCCGATGAATCAACCAATCCGCTCTTTCGCGGCTTTGGAAATCAAGGTGACGCGACAGCGGAACAATATGACGAGCCGGTGATGATTCGGCTCGACACGCGCGACGATGTTGAATTGCGGGACGGTTTCCCCAAAGACGCGGCAACACTATACGAGTACGACGCGATCGTTCTGGATGACATTGAAGCCGATTTTTTTACGCAGGACCAGAAAACGCTCATCGCGCAATTTGTCAGTCTGCGCGGGGGCGGATTGTTGATGCTGGGCGGGGCCGAAATGTTTGCGTCGGGCGGTTACGACCGCACGCCGATCGGCGAGTCATTGCCGGTTTATCTCGACGGGCGACAACCGGTTTTGACGGACATGGACTACAAGCTCGATTTGACGCGGGAAGGCTGGATACAGCCCTGGGTCCGGATCGAATCGACTCGTGAGAGGGAAGAAACGCGGCTGACCGCGATGCCTGGTTTTCACACGCTAAATATTTTGCAATCGATTAAGCCGGGTGCGTCAGTTCTGGCAAATGTTCGGGCCCAGGACGACAAGAATTATCCGGCTCTGGTGGTTCAGCGGTTTGGCAAGGGACGCTCGGCTGCATTGATGATCGGCGACTTGTGGCGCTGGAAAATGAACACGCCCGAAGAGAACAAGGACCTCGATAAGTCCTGGCGACAAACGATGCGCTGGCTCGTGTCGGATGTGCCGCACCGCGTTCAGGTTACGGTCGGGAATGCCGACGACGCGACCGCCACCAATCCGGTGCTCAGCGTTCAGGTCAACGATGCCGAATACAAACCGCAACTCAACGCAAACGCAAGTTTGAAAGTCACATCGCCGTCGGGCCAGGAGATTCGGCTGACGACAGAACAGGACACGCAAAAGGCAGGACGCTATTCGACGACCTTTGTTTCGCGTGAAAGTGGTGCTTATCGGGTCACCGCTGAAGTCAAAACTCC
>JAYVKA010000645.1:0-4130 GCA_043768885.1 Planctomycetota bacterium | reverse complement strand
CGCGTCTCTTCCAGCCAAGCTGGCGCCAATGCAACGCTCTGCCCTGGGACTCCCGACACTGCCCAGTTCTGATTCGACCGTAAACGGATGACGCAGCGGTTTGAACTGAACCGGTTAGGTTTGTCAATGATTGGTCGCCGATTTTTCATCATCCATGTACCAGACTCGAACGAACTGGTGCCAGCGACTGGGGTTTTCGCCACTGGTGTGCAATGACGCATCGGCCGAGCCCTGCTCCCAACGGCTCCAGATGTTGGGCAGCACGACGGTTTCGAGATTGATCAATCGCACCTTGTTCCCGGCCAGCCAGTCGTTCGCCGCCGCAACAGCCGCATTGAAATCCTCGTGCTCACCCGGCGCGAAAAAGCCCGGTTCGGCGAGTTGCTTTGGAACAAAGTCAATATACCGCAACATGCGTCGGTCTCCCAAAATGCTCTTACTGGACGGCGACCGGTGAGTTCGAATCCTGCGAATACAACCCGTTGGTTTGAATGTATTTTTCGACGGCCCGGGGCAGCAAATACCGAACGGTTTTTCTTGCGGCGATTCGTTCGCGAATCAGGGTGCTGCTGATGTCGATCTGAATCGCCTCGATCGCCAAATTGCGAATGGCTGCCATACGGGAATCGTCCACATACTGTTTTAGCAAATCGAGTGGTGCCTGAATTCCGGGCCGCGAGTAAACGATTGGCAATGCGAGCGCGCAAATTCCCGCCGGGTCGCGCCAGGTGGAAAACTCGTCCAGTGAGTCGCCGCCAATAATCAAATGCAGTTCGTGTTCGGGGCTGGATTGGCTGATCGCCCGCATCGTATCGACTGTGTAACTGGTTCCACCCGATTTAAGTTCAAGATCGGATACCCGAAAATACTCGTGACCGGCGATGGCAAAGTCCAGCATTTCCTTTCGCTGGCGACCGGTTACAGTGGCTCCGTCCGGTTTGTGGGGGGCGATAGCCGACGGAATGAACCAAATTTGATCCAGGTTCGCCTGCTCGCGGCATTGTTCTGCAACAATCAGGTGCCCGGTGTGTACCGGATCGAATGAACCGCCAAAAATTCCAATGCGCATGGTCAGTGTTTTGGCCGGATTCCGGCTGCTGAGGAGAGGGGAAAACGGTTGCACGCCTGCGAAAGGCGGCCCGGTTCTACTATAACGGCGTTCGTCCGGATCGGTCAGGTCCGGGAATGACTCCCGGTCTTAGTGCATTGACTTCTCAACCAAAATAGAACGACGGTCCTCCGCTGTAATTTTCGGTGGAGGACCACCGAGCCATTTTTAGCCAGAATTGAAAAGCGTGAGTGGTGACCAATCCAGCCTGTTTGATCTGCAACCTGACCCCTGGGAATTTGATGACCAGGAAGACTGGACGGCTGCGCGCGTTGCGTTTTCCGAGCCACCGTTTGGTCCCTTCGACTATTCGATTCCGCCCGAACTGCAACCCATTCTGAAGCCGGGCTTTCGGGTTGAAGTTCCTTTGGGCCGCAGTAATCGAAGCATGACCGGATATTGCCTGGCCGTGATCGGGCCCTCTCATCCATTGGCAGCCACGGTCAATCCTCGCAGGCTGAAACCCGTTACCTCCCTGCCCGATGACAAACCGCTGATCGATGCCTCCATGTTGCCATTGGCGAACTGGATTTCGTCGCACTATGTTTGTCCCGTCGGCTCGGTGATTGAGACAGTCGTTCCGGCAGGTGTGCGAAACGCTGCGGGTCAGCGCGAAATGACTTTGCTCGCTTTGAGTGACGATCCCGCCACGGACTGGAAAAAGATCAGGCTGTCCGAGCTGCAGCGGCGAGTGGTCGATGCTTTGGATATCTCGGCCGGTGCGATGACAGCCAGCGAGTTGGCGGAAACAGCCGGATGCACCGTCGCACCGATCAACACGTTGCGCAAACGGGGCCTGATAGTCGCGACGACTCGCCGGGTTCAACAGCGGACGCACGAGATTCCTGCGGAAAAGCAGGAAAAAGATCTTTCACTGAATGAAGACCAGTCGCGGGCGCTCGATTCGATCAGTGCCGCAATCGATGCTGGTCGCCACGAAACTTTTCTGATGCTGGGGATTACCGGCAGCGGCAAAACCGAAGTTTACATTCGCGCGATACGTCAAACGGTCTCCCATGGTCGTCAGGCAATTGTCCTTGTTCCGGAAATCAGCCTGACTCCGCAGACCAGGCAACGTTTTCGCGCCCGCTTCGAGCGCGTGGCGGTCCTGCACAGTCACCTCACACCAGCCGAACGGAATTGGCATTGGCGTGAAATCGCGGCGGGGCATATCGATGTTGTCATTGGTGCCCGGAGTGCCGTGTTTGCACCCTTGCCCAGGCCAGGGTTGATCGTATTGGACGAAGAGCATGATGGCTCGTTCAAACAGGACAAGGCTCCGCGCTATCACGCTCGCGATGTTGCCCGTTGGCGAGCCGAACAGGCGGGAGTGCCGTTGGTACTCGGTTCGGCGACCCCTTCGCTGGAAAGTTACCGGCGCGCGATTACCGGTGAGTACAAGCTGTTGGACTTGCCGCGCCGGGTCTTCGACCGACCACTGCCGGATGTTGCAACGATTGACATGCGAGCCGATTTTGCCACGGGCAAGGGAATCCATCCGATTTCGCAAAAACTGCGGCAGGAAACACGACTGGCGCTGAACCAGGGGGGGCAGGTGATTTTGCTGCTGAACCGACGTGGCTTTGCCACTCGCATTCAGTGCCCGGCCTGCGGGGAAGCCATTTATTGCCCCGATTGTGCGATTCCACTGACTCATCACCATGACGGGAAAAAAGCGGTTTGTCACTATTGCGATTACCAAATCGCCGAACCGGAGCAATGTCCTGAATGCGGTTTTCAGGCGATCCGTTTTTCCGGACTCGGAACCCAGAAACTGGAACAGTATGTCCGCGCACTGTTTCCCGATGACGAGTGCATGAGGATGGACACCGACACGATGAAGAAGCCAGGCAGCCACGAAGCGGCCTTCACCAAGTTTCGTAAAGGCGAGACCCGGATCCTGCTCGGAACGCAGATGATCGCCAAGGGACTCGATTTTCCAAACGTGACACTGGTCGGAGTTATCAACGCCGATTCGGCCCTGCACCTGGCAGATTTCCGCGCGGCGGAAAGAACTTTTTCGCTGGTCACGCAGGTTGCCGGCCGTACTGGTCGCGGCGAAAAAGGGGGCAGGGTACTCGTCCAGACGTTTTGCCCGGAACACCCTGCCATCGATTTCGCAACACGACATGACTTTCGGGCCTTCGCGGACTCCGAATTGCGAATTCGTGAACGAACGGGATTTCCGCCTTTTGGTGAACTGATACGAATTGTTGTCCGGTGTGAGGTTCCGGAAAAAGCCCTTGAGACTGCCAGGACAATTGCTGACGCGGTCCGAAAGCAGCTGGACCAGGACAAAGTGGAATGCAAGATTCTTGGCCCCGCTCCCGCACCGCTCACCAAGTTGCGAGGAAAGTACCGCTTTCATGTGTTGCTGGTGGCACCGTTGGGGGCTTCCATCCAGCAAACGGTCGATCGTGCGGCCAGCGAATTCAAGTTTCCGGAAGACGTTCAGTGGATAATCGACGTCGATCCCATGGATTTGATGTAGGCGTGGTGATCTCGAGGCGGTGGATTTGGCTGGTTGCCAATTGCTTCACGGGCTAAAATTGACAAGCGCCCAAATTTTTTAATGCAACCTCGAATTGTGCCTGATGTCCTATCGCTCATCCATCTCACGGGTTCTCGGTGAATCCAGCCTTGAGCGAAAAATCCGCATCCTGTTCGGCATGATTATCTTTCTGCTGGTCGCGGCGGCTTTTCTTTCGGTTCTGCAAATCTCGGAAGACCTGATTCGGAAGAATACCCGCCAGCGGGCAAGCGAGCTGATCGAAACTCACATGATCCGGCTGCACTTTGGCAAGTTTGAAACAACGGCCGATGCGGCAGCGCTAAAGGACTCGACGATCAAGACCTTTTCGCGTACCCACGAACTGGAAGACTATAAGGCTGACGTTTTTTCGCTCAGTTCTGATTTTCGTCGGAGTCTGATCAAATCAAATCTTGTTCCTGAAACTGCAGAAAAAGAACTGCTTGTAAAACTTCAAGACGAGTTCCTGAATCGACAGCGTCGTTACGACAG
>JAYVKA010000644.1:0-6926 GCA_043768885.1 Planctomycetota bacterium | reverse complement strand
TGCCCCAACACGTACGCCTTGGGCTGGCGGTTAAACGAAGAAAATGCCTCGTCTTTCCAAAATGGCACTGTTCATTTAGTCAGGATCTTCCCAGATAGTCTCCGGTGCGAGTGTCGATCCGGATGATGTCGCCAATGTTGACAAAGGCCGGGCAGTTAAACTCGGCTCCGGTTTCGACTTTGACTGGTTTGGTCACGTTGGTTGCCGTATCCCCTTTGACACCTCGCTCGCAATACTCGACCTTCAACTCCACGTGGTTTGGCGGTGAAAGGGTTATCGGCGTACCATTGTAGAGGACCATCGAGCATTCCATGCCGTCTTTCAAATACTTCCAGGAGTCATCCACCTGTTCAGCCGTCAGTTCGTATTGCTCGAAAGACGTGGTGTGCATGAAGACGAATTGATCGCCCTGTCGATACAGAAATTGAACGGCAGTTTCTTCGACGTCAGCAGATTCGAGCGTGTCGCCCCCCTTGTAGGTGCGCTGGAGCATCGTGCCCCGGATAAGGTTTTTCAGTTTACACTTGTACAATGCATTGCCTTTGCCCGGTTTGACAAACTGCATTTCGGTCATCAAAAAAGGCTCGCCGTCAATCTGAACCTTGAGGCCCTTGCGAAAATCACTCGTTTTGTAACTCGCCACTTTGTTGTTCCTGGGAATTGCTGAAAAGTCGATGGAAAAAGTCTTGAAATCCGGGACACCGATTTTAACCTCCCCAGGCGATTCTGTCCGCGCCGGTCCGGAGACATGGCAGGATCATTTGAAGATGGCCCTTCGGTCGCTGGATGAGCTGTTGAAGCGTGTAGGGTTGGCCGAAGATCATTCGGAAGGTGTCTTGGCGGGGCTGGCCGAGAAGGATTTCGCGGTTTTCGTTCCGATTCCGTGGCTGGCGAGGATTCGGCATGCCGATCCGGCTGATCCGTTGCTGGCACAGGTTCTCGCCACGGCTGCCGAGCAAAATCCGGTGGAAGGATTTGTCGCAGACCCGTTGGGAGAGTCAGAATGCCAGCCGATACCCGGAGTTTTGCACAAATATGCTGGGCGAGTGTTGCTGGTCGTTGCAGGAGCGTGCGCTATCAATTGCCGGTATTGTTTCCGCCGGCATTTTCCTTACGAGACGGCCCCGCGGTCCCAAGAGCAGTTGTCGCAGGCTTTTGAATATTTGCGGAACCATGCGGAAGTCGATGAGGTTCTGCTAAGTGGAGGCGATCCGCTGATGTTGTCGGATGATCGACTGGAGTGGATTGTTGGGCAACTCGATTCGATTCCTTCGCTGATGCGACTCAGAATTCACACGCGGATGCCGATTGCGATTCCGCAAAGGGTGACAGCACGATTGACCGGGATTCTGAATGCCAGTCGATTGCAAGTCATTACTGTGGTTCATGTAAACCATCCGAACGAAATTGACGAGTCGGTGAAGTCAGCATTGCAGGCGATGAAGACCGATGCTGATTCAGTGATGTTGAACCAGTCCGTGTTGCTTCATCATGTAAACGATTCGGTGGAAGTGCTGGAGCAATTATCGCGACATCTGATGGAGTGTGGAGTGCTGCCGTACTATTTGCACCAACTGGACCCGGTTGCTGGAGCGGCCCATTTCGAAGTGACACCAGAAACCGGACGATCGCTGGTCAATTCTTTGCGGGAGCGCCTGCCAGGTTACATGGTACCGACGTATGTCCAGGAACTGCCAGGCGAGAAATCCAAAACCCCGTTGATGTAAACCGGTATCTACTGCAGATCCGAAACCGAAACTTCCCTGACGTCGCTTATCGCGGTCAACGGAAGCGGGGCGTATAGATGCGGGAACAATTGATTGTTTCGGGACAGTTCCCATTTTATTGAATCAAATAGTGGGGCGATATCGATTTCGGCAAGGAGCATGTCATTCCGGCCGGCAAAGTGTTTTTGCAGGGTGCCCGCCACCTGTTCGGCGGTTGAGAGATGAATGAAGCCGTCGCGGAGGTCGTCTGGTGAGCCGTTGAACGAGCCGGCGGATTGGGCCTCGGCCAATTGTTGGCGGGTCAGGATTTTGAAAACGCGAGTCATCTTATTCGGCTTTTTCAGGGACCAGAAATCCCATGTGATGTGCGCAGTGGATCAATTGCAGTTTGACACATTCTTCTTTCGACATCGCTCCGAATAATGGCGAGTCATGAATAGGGCCGGTGTGCCGCTCCAGGCGGTGGATGGTTTCCATCAGCCGGTCTACCGATTCCTGATCAGCGACATTTTCGATCCGAAAGACTGTTTCTGGCGCGGTCGGTAAACCGCCTTTCATTTTTCCGGATTCCAGGGTCTTTCGAAACATGCCTCGACCCATCGTGACTTTCATCAATTTCATGAAGATGGCAATCGATATTGGTGGTCGCGGGAAACCGTCCATTGGAAAACGCATCCAGCATTCGAGGTGGCTGCAAACCTGGGCCAGGCTCCATTTTCCTGTTTGGGAATAGCCTCCCGAATGAAGCCGGTTGAGTTCGCTTCGCAGATCATCCAGGGAATGGAAACGCAGTTCTCTCGCGGGCATCGATGATCATCCTGGGATTTCAGAATTTGAAACCTGAAACTACAGGATCCATTTGTTTTTGTCGCTGGTCAACCCTCACGGGAGACGGTGTTCCGAAATCCCGGCAGTCGTAAAAAAACAGCCGGCGAAAGACCGGCTGTTTGATAATCAATCATCGCGCGCTGGAGTTTACTACTTGTCTTCCGCAGCATTTCGTTCGGCTTCGATGCGGGCGGCTTCTGCGGCTGCCCGGTTTTGGAACGGTTCGCCAATCCGGTCATCCAGAGGAACGATCGGCGAACGTAGCGACACACCCAGCCATTCCATCAGTTTTCGGGAGTCGATTGTCTGGATCTTCTTTTCTTCCGCGTCCTTTTTGAGCTTCAAAGCGGCTTTTGCAAGCGGGGCGTTGAAATCCAGGCCAGGTGGCTGGGCGTCACCCATCACAAAGTAACGTGTGGACGGCGTGATTTCGCCGTGAATATTGCCATCATCGTCGTGCCATGCAACAACTTTGCCGCCGTTTCGCTTAATGTCCTCGATCAATTTGTCCCGGTCATCTTTGCCGTCAAAGTCCATGTCAAAGATTCCGGCCAGAGCGATCTCGACAGAGTTTCCCGGATCCCAGGCTGCGGCCAGAATCAGGTCTCCGGCCAGAATTGGGTTGAGTGTGTCTTCCATCTTGATTTGTGCCTCGGCGGTATGTGCACCGTCAATCCGAATGACTTCGATTGTTGCCTTGTGTCTGTTTTTTACGAAGTCCGTGGTGCCCATGGGGAAAATCGCAAAGCTGCGATTGATTCGCAGGCCATCGGCAGAACCCCGATCAATCACAACGCGTCTCAGGCCATCCGAAACACGAACGACACTGCCGTCAGCGCGGTCAAAGTTTTCCAGTTCGTACAGATCGACTTTGTCTTTCAGAACCTTGTTGTCTTTGCTCAATGTCGTGACAGAAAGGTCCAACTCGCCTTTGATTTTTTCCCATGCCTCGCGGACGATGTCAAAGTCTGTGTTTTTCTTGCTGTTTTCGTCCTTGATTGACTGGACTGTCTGCTGAAACAAGGCGATATCGGCCTGGTGGGCTGTTTGTTCCGTGCTCAAATCGACTTGTGCCTTATCACGGTCCTTCGTGATTGCCACGACTTCTGCTTGTTTGGCAGCAATTTCGACCTGGGCTTCTCCTTGAATGCGGGTCAGTTCACGTTGCAAAACAATGTTGTCATCATTTTTGCGTTTCAAGGCCGTGGCGTATGAATCAAAAACGCCGCGATAAGTCGCGTTGGGAGTGTTTTCTCCGCTGGCGATCAATAGAGCCATGTCCTTTTTGTATTCGGCATAGACTTCTTTGGTTTTGTTGATGACTTCGGCGACGGCTCCGCGTTTGTCTGCATCCAGTGTGTTCAGCAGCGCGTCCTGCGAATCCAGGTTGGTTTCGATTTCAGTGGCGCTCTCGCCCATGTTACCGACCATGGCCCGCATGATCTGGTTTTGGATTTCGTTCGCTTTTGCCAGCGCAGTCTGTATTTTCAGCTGCGATTCGTTTTGCGAGTTCAGGTCGACGTACTCAAGCGCCTTGGTAATGCTGAGAAAAGTAGCCAGCGCAAGTACCAGCGAGAAAATTACGAGCACAATAATCCAGATCAGGAATCCCTGGTTCTGTCGAGCGGCCATCTGCTGATACTCCCGGGCAATTGGCTAATACAATCTCCTGACCGATTCGACGCGCGAATCCAGGCAAGAGCGAGATTTTGGGACAACGAATGAGTGGCAAGTCGGGAAAGCCTGGCGAAAAACATTCACGAAAATGTTAGTCTGGCCAAAGCTTTGCATCGCAAGCTGCGCAGTCACTCCCCAAAAACCATTCTAAGTCGAGCTTGTCCCCGGTCAATTTCGTCCGGTATTTCCGGTCCAAAAGACTGGCAGGATCAGGCAAACCGGGCAAAACCTGCCCCCGGGCGATGGGTATCGCGCACGGGGGTGCCAGGCGATGATGCACCGCTGCCTGTCAGTATTAACGGTTCAGCGCGAGGTCGGGAACGAGGTGTTATGGCGAAAAAACGCGAGAAAACGATGGAACTGTTTCCGGACCTGACGGACGAACCGGAACAACCGCAGGCACGAGTTGTGCCGGTCGTGCCGGTCACGGCATCGGTGCCGGTTAAGGTCTCCGGGGATGTTCGTGGAAAACGTGTTTTTGTGCTCGATTCCCATTCGCTGATCTATCAGGTGTTCCACGCCATCTCGGACATGACGTCGCCGGACGGGAAACCGGTCAACGCGTTGTTTGGATTCACCCGCGACATTCTCGATATCCTGTCCAAACATCATCCCGATTTTCTGGTTTGCGCGTTTGATCACAGCGACACGACATTTCGAAATGAGATTTATCCGGAGTACAAGGCTCACCGCGAACCGATGCCGGAGTCGCTGAGGGAACAGATCCCGGAAATTCACCGGCTGCTCAAGGCGATGGGTATTCCCGCTGTCGATCTGCCCGGTTTTGAAGCTGACGACATTCTGGCGACGTTCGCCCGTGAGATGGTCGAGGCTGGTGCGGAACTCTGCGTGCTGGTTACGTCGGACAAGGATTGCCGTCAGCTAATTACCGATGGAGTGCGTTTGTTGAATCTTCGGAAAGGTACCTTGTACGGGCCCGATGAGCTGCGTGCCGACTGGGGGATCCGTCCCGAACAAGTCGTTGATTTCCAGGCGATGGTTGGCGACTCCGTTGACAACGTGCCAGGGATTTCATCGATCGGACCGAAAACGGCGACCCAACTGCTGGAGCAGTTTGGAAGTCTGGAACAGGTCCTCGCGCGAACCGACGAGATCAAAGGAAAGAAGGCCGAGAAAATCCGCGATGGCGCAGAACAGGTTTTGATCAGTCGGCGGCTGGTGCGATTGGACGTTCGGGTGCCACTGGAGTTCGACTGGAGACTCGCATGCGTGGGCCAGTGGGATGTGCCGGCCGCGATTGAGCTTTGCCACGAGTTTGGTTTTCGACAGATTACCGACCGAATCGCGAAACTGGGTCCGACGGAAAAGGCGGCTGACGAGTGGAAGGCGAACTATCGAACCGTCACCGATGTTGCCGAGCTGAAGGCGATTGTCGATTCGGCAATTGCGGCTGGTCGAGTCTCATTTGATACAGAAACCACTTCGACGACTCCCAATTGGGCTGAATTGGTGGGGGCGTCGATTTGTGTTCAACCGGGAACCGCGTGGTACATTCCGGTTCGGGCTCCGGAAGGCGAACGAACCATGGGGCAGGAAGACTTGGTCCGGACGCTTCGGCCACTCCTGGAAAGTGAAGCCGTTGAGATCATCGGCCAGAATCTTAAGTACGATATGATTGTGATGCGGCGTTGTGGGTTACAGGTAAATGGCCGGCTGTTTGACACAATGGTCGCTGATTATCTGGCGGACCCGGGGCGGAACACGCACAACATGGATGAGTTGTCGGCCCGGTTTCTGGGGCATCAAACGACCAAAATCTCGGAGCTGATTGGGCGGGGGAAAAACCAGTCACGAATGGACGAGGTGAATGTCGGGAAAATCACACAATACGCGGCCGAAGACGCTGACGTGCCGATGCGGCTGCGACCGATCTTGAACGGGCATTTGGAGGCGACGGGGCTGACCGCTTTGTTCAACGACGTGGAAATGCCCCTGGTCCGGGTGCTCGCCGAACTGGAATTCAATGGAATCAAGGTCAATGCAGAGTTGTTGAGGGAGATCAGCGCAGAATTCGGAGAACGGCTGAAGCAGCTGCAGCAGCAAATATGGGAACAGGCAGGAAACGAGTTCAATATCGATTCGCCCAAACAGCTGGGCGACGTGTTGTTTGACCGATTGAACTTGAAAGAAGTTCGCAAGACGAAAACGGGTCGAAGTACCGATGCCGATGTGCTGGAGACGTTGGCAGACGAACACCCATTGCCAAAACTGGTTGTCGAATATCGGCAACTGGCAAAACTGAAAAGCACTTACTCGGATGCGCTGGCCAGCCAGGTCAATCCGGCGACCGGCCGGGTTCATACGTCGTTCATGCAAGACGTCGCGCGGACAGGGCGATTGAGTTCCAAAGATCCCAACCTGCAAAACATTCCTGTGCGGTCGGAAGAAGGGAGGCGGATTCGGCAGGCGTTTGTGGCTTGTGATTCGGAGCATTGTTTGCTGACGGCCGACTGGTCGCAGATCGAATTGCGGATGCTTGCCCATTTCTGCCAGGACCAGGTGATGCTGGATGCGTTTCGGCGCAATGAAGACATTCACAAAGTCATCGCGGCGCAGGTCAACGGAGTTGAGTTGGCTGATGTGACGGGCGAAATGCGGAGCCAGGCGAAGGCAACCAATTTTGGGATCATTTATGGACAAAGCCCGTGGGGGTTGGCTCGCGAATTGAAGATC
>JAYVKA010000643.1:0-2027 GCA_043768885.1 Planctomycetota bacterium | reverse complement strand
CGATCGATCGACTTGCCGCCCCAGGCCGTTTTGATAATCAGGATGTCTTCGTCAAAATGGTCGCCGACAACCCAGCCGAAGCCGAGTTCCGGTCCGATCAATTCGGATGCACCCGCTTTGCTTTGCCCGTAGCCGGTGGTCAACTTGCCATGCCTCTGGCCTTGTCCGCCGAGGTAATCGATCCAGACATCATCCCGTTCGAGCCACTGTCCGTCTGTTTGCAGGCGAGCAAAGCGATGGCGTTTTTCAGGAACCGTCAGCTGGTGGTTCATCACCGCAACGCTCCCTTTCCCTTCCATATTGGACTGGCCGGCGAGGATGAATATCTTCAATTTGGGCGTGGCGACCGAATCCTGAGCGGAGATCGAACCGGCAAACAACAAACTACAAATTGCGACGGCGAATACTTGCATGGGAACAGTTCTTGTAGAACGAAAGTGTGACTGGGAAAATCAAACGCCGCGACTGGAAAATTCCTGAATCAATCGGCTGAACGCCAGCGAACTTGTCCGAAACTGGTCGACAAATTCCGGAGAATCAAAACTGGTTCGTTGGCCACCCACCAACATCCCTTTGATTGGGGACGGGTTCAAGATGGTGGAAGGTGTATTGCAGAAAACCATCCGGTCCAGCAACTTGTCACCGCTTGCCCCTGCAATTGACGGATGGTTCGGATCGACCAACATGATGTCTGCCCGCATGCCGACAGCCAATTGACCCGCGTGAAGTCCCAGGGCATGGGCGCCGTTGCGGGATACGGACTCGAAAAGATTGCGACCCACCGATTGATCGGTCGAACCCAACACGGCTCGTTGATTGGTTTGCAGGCGTTGGCCGTATTCCAGCGTTCTCAATTCGTCCCGGAAATCGACGCTGCAATGACTGTCTCCGCCAATCGAAATTCGCCCGCCCTGATTTAGGAATTCGCGAGCCGGAAAATAACCGTCCGCCAGGTTGGATTCAGTCGATGGACACAAACCAACGACCGCCTGTGAATCGACAATTTGTTTTAGCTCGTTCGGATTCAAATGGATCGCATGAATTAGGCACCATCGTTGATCCACGGAATATTGTTGGAAAAGGTACTCTACCGATCGCTTTCCGTGTGCGTCCAAACAGGCTTCGACCTCCGGTATCTGTTCTGCGACGTGCATGTGAATTCGAACGTCAGGATCGTTTCTTTCGAGTTCGTTCAAAACCCGGTTGCCAATCGGCGCATCGACAGCGCGAAGTGAATGAAGTGCAACTCCGATCCGGAAATTGCCCTTCGTTTTCTGTTTGCGATAGTGCTGGATCAATTGAACGAATTCATCGTCCGAAAGTTTGAAACGAATTTGCCCGGGAGCCAGCGGTTCATTCCGAAACCCGCCTCGTTGATACAGTACGGGGATCAGGCACATTCCGATTCCGGCGTCCGACGCGGCGCGAATCAGTTCGTCAGACATTTCGCCGATGTTTTTATACAGACTTCCATCCGGCGCGTTGTGCAAATACTGAAACTCGCCGACCCAGGAGTAACCGGCCAAGAGCATTTCGAGGTACAACTGCCGTGCGATGGTATAGACGTCGTCAGGCGTCAGTTTTTGCAGAAACCCGAACATCAGTTTTCGCCAGGTCCAAAAACTGTCCCGGTCCCCCGTTCGGTATTCGCTCAACCCGGCAAACGCCCGTTGAAAGGCATGACTGTGGACATTGGCGATCGCGGGGAGTGCAACCAGTTCCGTTTCCGAATCGACCTTAACATTTGAATCCGTGGAAATCGCCGAGATCATTTCTGCATCGTCAATCGTGATCGCAACGTTCTGTTGCCAACCAGTGTCGGTCAATGCGGCGGTGAAACGGAGTGTTTGATTCATTTGGCTTTTGTGGGGGAATCCCTTCAGATATTTCAATCGCTACCTGACTTACAACGACCGTTTCCCATTTCGGTAAACGGCAACACACGGATTGTGACCGACTCCGTAAAGAATTTCTGATGGTGAATCGACATTCCAGACTGCAAAATCGGCTCGCGCGCCCGGTTGAAG
>JAYVKA010000642.1:0-6027 GCA_043768885.1 Planctomycetota bacterium | reverse complement strand
TGCGGCATCCGGCAATGAACCGTGACGCGAGTCTCGCTGTACTTTTTCGAAATGATCTCGCCATGTTTGGCCAGCCACGCTACCAGCTTCCCGTTTCCGACATCCGCTTCGACTACGATGTCGCGGAAACAACGGCTGAGCGTTTCGCTGACCCGTTTGTGCAAGAGGTCGAATCCCTGACCCGTGCGGGCACTGACCGGAATCGCGTGGCCATACCGGTTTCGCAATCCTTCCAGTACCGTCGGGTTTTCGATCGCATCAATTTTGTTCAGCACCAGCAATGTGTCTTTTTCGTCAATCCCCAACTCGTGCAACACTTTGTAGACGGCGGTGATCTGGGCCCAGACGTCGGGGCTGCTCGCATCGGCCACATGCAACAGCAAGTCCGCCTGATTCGCTTCTTCGAGAGTCGCTTTGAAGCTGGCGATCAAATGGTGAGGCAGATCGCGAATGAAACCAACCGTGTCGCTCAGCAAAACGGGCCCCCAGCTGGGGAGCGTCCACCGGCGTGTGCGTGTGTCGAGCGTTGCAAAAAGTTTGTCCGCCGCCAAAACACCAGCGCTTGTCAAAGCGTTCATCAATGTACTTTTGCCGGCGTTGGTGTAACCGACAATCGAAACCGCCAGCATTCCGCGACGGGAACGAACCAGCCGTTCCTTTCGCTTTTCAATCTGGGTCAATTCATCACGCAGATCGTGAATGCGTTTTTCAACCAGCCGACGGTCCACCTCCAATTGCTTTTCACCCGGCCCACGCATGCCAACTCCCATCTTGATACGGGAAAGGTGAGTCCACATTCGTTTCAGTCGGGGCAGCGAATACTCCATCTGGGCCAACTCGACCGCCAATCGTGATTCGGCGGTTTGAGCGTTCGAGGCAAAGATGTCGAGAATCAATTCGGTCCGGTCAAGGACTTTCGTACCCAACAGTTGTTCGAGGTTGCGGGTTTGGCCTGGCGAAAGATCATTGTCAAAAATCACAACGTCTGCTGCGTGAAATTCGACCAGCCGTTTCAGTTCTTCCGCTTTGCCATGACCGATGTAGTAAGTGGTGTCAGGTTTGTCTCTCCGTTGAATCATTGTCCCCTGCACAATGGCTCCAGCGGTTCCGGCCAGCCCGGCGAGTTCCTCCAGTGGGTTATCACTTTCAATTTGGCCTGGAAGAATCGCGCGAACCAGAATGGCAATTTCTTCCTTGACCGCCTCGGCTCTGTCTCGATCGTGCACTCGTTGGGGGTCCCTTTCCGGAATCTTGTTGGGCGTCTTCAGCGTCTGATTCAACATTCGACCGACGGCTGGATACGGTTCGTAGCTCGTTCTCAACATTATCACCGGAATGAGTCTATTTGGAAAACCCGGCCTGGAAACCGGCCGCAAGTTGGTTGATTTTGACCCGGCCCCGGACACAAACTCCGGTTTTGACGGTGAAAGCTGGTGGGCAGGACACTGTCGCGATGCGCCACGTCAAACCGGGTTCGAACGTGTAAACTGGCGGTAACCGGTCACTCCCTGTCAAAGCATCCTTCGCAGCAAATTCACTGATTACCAAAACGCCCAGCCGAACCATCGCCTTCCAGCCTGTCGTCCAGCCGCTGCCGGCGGGGTTGTTGCCAAATCAGGCTCTGGAACGATTGGCGAACGTGTTGCCCGGTGCAATTCTGTTCGGCGGCGTGCCAACTGATTCGCGACTGGCGCGGTATTCGTTCATGACAGCCGATCCCGTCGAGTGGTTCACGCTGCCGTCACAAAAAAAAGAGACGCCAGGCCCTCGTGCGGAGTCGGTTCGACACCTCGATCGGATACTTTCCGAATTCCCGACGCCAACCATCGCAGGACTTCCGCCGTTTCAAGGCGGGTGGGCTGGGGTTTGCGGATATGAATTGGGCGGCATGTACGAGAGTTTACCGACTGCAGAATTCAATCCCTTGCAGTTTCCGTGGATGCAAATGGGACTGTACGATTTTGTCATTACCTGGGATCACACGACCGGCCAGTCGTGGATCATCAGTCAGGGACTGCCGGAGACATCACCAGGCCGGCGGGTGGTTCGTGCAGAGGATCGTGCAAGGCAAATTAAATCGCTTTTGTGCACTTCTGGAATCGCCGCTGGAATTCGGTTGGGCGAGCAGACGCCGTGCCCGGAGAATTGCCCTCCACTTCATCCGCTCGATGGATCGCAAAGACTATTCAGCAATTTTTCCCGCGTTGAATACTTGCATGCTGTTGCCCGATGCGGCGAGTACATTCACGCTGGCGATGCATTTCAGATCAATCTGTCGCAACAGTTATGGACGCCCGCCACGTTGAGCGGAGTTGCCCTGGCCGGGCGATTGTCCCATTCCAATCCGGCTCCTTTTTCGGCTTACATGGATCTGGGCGACCACGAGATCATCAGTACATCGCCCGAACGATTGTTTTCGGTTCGAAACGGAATGATTGAAAGCCGCCCCATCAAGGGAACGCGTCCGCGAGTTGTTTCGGACGAACTCGCCGACCGAAAAACGATTGACGATTTGCTTCGGAGCGAAAAAGACCACGCCGAGAACACGATGATCGTTGACCTGATTCGGAACGACCTCTCGCGAATCTGTGAAGATGACTCTGTGCAAGTCACCCAGTGGTGCGGGCTGGAGACTTTTGCCACGGTTCACCACCTCGTTTCCTCGGTTTGTGGCCGTTTGCGACCCGATATTGTTCCCAGCCAAATCCTGGAAGCGATCTTCCCAGGCGGCTCCGTAACCGGCGCCCCCCGAATTCGCGCGATGGAAATCATTTCGGAACTCGAACAAACCGCGCGCGGTGCCTATTGCGGATCGATGGGATATTTTGGACTGGATGGGAGTGCGGATTTCAACATTCTCATCCGAACGGTAACGGCTCACCAGGGTTGGTGGCAAATTCCTGTCGGCGGAGGGATCGTGGCCAACAGTGTTCCTGAAACAGAATATGTCGAGACCTGGACCAAGGCGTCGGGCATCCTGAATGCGATCGGAATTCGGTCGGGAGGTCTGCGATGATTCTGGTGCTGGACAATCGTGACAGCTTTGTTCACAACCTTGCGCGGCAGATTCGACTGCTTGGGTTGGCGACAGAAGTTGTGCGCAGTGACCGCATCAGTTGCGAGGAAGTTGTTCCTTTGAATCCGCAGGCGATTGTCATGTCGCCAGGACCCTGCACGCCGAACGAATCCGGAATCTGTTTGGAATTGACACGACAATTTTCCGGACAGGTTCCGTTGCTGGGAGTTTGTCTGGGGCATCAAGTGATATGCCAGGCGTTTGGCGGTTCGATTGTGAGGTCCAACAAGCCACGACACGGGATGGACAGCCCGATCGTGCATGATGGCATGTCGGTGTTTTCCGGATTGCCGTCACCGATTAATGTCGGACGTTACCATAGCCTCGCCGTCGATCCGAAATCGCTCCCTGAATGTTTGGCGGTCACGGCGACGACTGACGATGGACAGATCATGGCTGTTCAGCATCGTGAACATTGCACGGTCGGCGTTCAGTTCCATCCGGAGTCGATACTGACCGAGCACGGCCCGACGATGCTCGCCTGTTTTTTCGAAATGGCCGGTATCGTTGTATCGCGAACCGTTGCACAGGAGCTTGCAACCTCGGCTCGACAAGGCGAATTACCCCAGCTACTGGAGTTGCCGTGATTGTCGAGACCATCGTTAGCACGAACGACTCGCTCGGCCAGACGAACCTGTCGCCGATCGGAGCAATCGTCCAGCCTGACTCGTGGGAGCAGTTTGAGTTTCGGCTTTTCCATGGCTCACAGACGCTTGGCAATCTGCTTCAAACGCGGGAAGGGGTCCTGCACCTGACCGACGATGCGATGCTGTTCGCCCGTGCGATTGCCGACCAGTGGGACGGGTTGCCTCCGATGCAGCGGTCCGATTGCGTCGCGCCGCAGCGACTGGTGAATGTCCCGGTGGCACATGAGTTTCGGGTGATTTCGACAGAAGAACATGGCGCGCGGATTTTCCTGCAATGCAAAACGATTGCCAGCCATCATGGGGCAGCGTTTCGCGGTTTCAACCGGGCCCGTTACGCGGTCGTCGAAGCGGCGATTCTGATTTCACGCCTGGGGATTCTGCCGCATGAAGAAATCGGGAGCCAGTTGGAGCCGCTTTGGACCATCGTTCGAAAAACGGGCGGACCAGACGAATTGGCTGCCTGGAAAATGCTGGCCGAACGATTCAAGCCGGAGGCCAGCTCATGACGGGCCCCTCGCGAACAAGCAACTTGACTAAGGCGGAACCCGTGACGGGCCGACAAGTCACTCTGTCGGCTCCAAGCCGCCTGCATTTTGGACTGTTGTCGATCGGCCGCGACTTGCCGGTCAACTTTGGCGGCGCGGGGTTGATGCTTCAACAACCCCGGACGGAAATTCATGTCGAACAGGCAGACTCATTCTCTGTATCGGGAGCTGACCTCGATTGGATTGAGCGCATGGTTCGTCGCTGGCAAGCGGGTTCTGGAATTCAAGCCAACGGGTTGCCCCCCGTTCGAATCACAATTTCCAATCATCCGTTCCGACATATTGGCCTGGGGTCGGGAACGCAGATGGCATTGAGTTTGGCTTCCGCGCTCTGTCGAATGTTTGATTTGGGTGAACCGGCTCCAGTGGAACTGGCGATGATGATGGGTCGGGGTCGGCGATCGTCGATTGGGACGTTTGGTTTTTTCCGGGGCGGGTTTCTGGTGGACAGAGGCCACGAGTCTGGAGACAGGATTTCTCCGCTTGATCTTCGACTGGAGTTCCCGACCGACTGGCCAATCGTCTTGTTAACTCCCAAACTTGCTCCGGGCAGTCACGGGTCCAATGAACTGGACGCGTTTGATCGGGCAGCGCGTAGCGATCCGGGAATTCGCCAGCAAATGGTCAAGTTGCTGAACGAGTCGTCGGCCCCCTCGATTGCGGCCCGGAATTTTGAAGTTTTCTGCCGCTCGATCCACGATTTTAACGTGCTCAGTGGCGACTATTATCATTCCGTTCAGGGTGGCACCTGGCACAGCCCGGCCGTCGCGGGGTTGGTTGAACACGTTCGCGAAATGGGCGTTCCGGGTATCATTCAAAGTTCGTGGGGACCGGGGCTCGCAGCGTTTACCGGGAGTTTGCCGGCAGCCCAAGCGCTGGTGCAAAATCTGGCAAAACTCCGGCACCCGGCTTTGCCAGCCGACCGAATTCAAATCACAAAAGCGGATAACGACGGAGCGGTTGCCAAGAACTCAAACCAACTTCGCAACATCGTCGGTTAGACTACGATGGACGTCCTCTTCCGACGAAGAACAACTGCCTGGACGGACGAGGACGTCCATTGTGCGGTTGATGCCAAATTCAATTCAATAAAAGGGCTTTTCGATTCACCATGCCAAGACTAGGAGTCAACATCGATCATGTCGCCACGGTGCGGCAGGCCCGCAAGACTGACGAACCCGATCCCGTTTGGGCTGCGGCCGCTGCGGAACTGGGTGGTGCGGACCAGATCACGATTCATTTGCGCGAAGACCGCCGTCATATCCAGGATCGCGATTTGCGAATCCTGCGAGAAACTGTGCGGGTTCGATTGAATCTGGAATGTGCCTGCGTTCCCGAAATGGTCGGCATCGCTTGCCAGTCGCGGCCGCATCAGGTCTGTCTGGTTCCCGAACGGCGCGAAGAAGTGACGACCGAAGGCGGATTGGACGTGGCCGGTCAGCAGGCTCTGGTTGGCGATTCCATTCGCAAACTTCAGGATGCAGGAATCGAAGTAAGTCTGTTCATTGACGCCGATCCGAAACAGGTAGAGGCCGCAAAAACTCTCGGTGCCGAAGCGATTGAATTGCACACGGGGAGTTATGCCCATAGCAAATTGCCCCAGGAAGTGGCGGCTCAACTGATCAAACTACGCGCTTCGGCCAAACTTGGATTGCAGCTGGGATTGGCGGTTGATGCCGGGCATGGGCTGACCTATACCAACGTCGTCCCGGTCGCTTCAATCGACGGCGTCCGGGAGTTGAACATTGGGCACAGTATC
>JAYVKA010000641.1:0-3436 GCA_043768885.1 Planctomycetota bacterium | reverse complement strand
CGATCCGCACTTTTTGCACGCGTATCCCATGCGTGCAAGGATTTTTTCGGCACCCTTGCAATCCAGGAATTCACGCAATAAATCGCGGCGAAACAAATTGCGAATCCGGAAACGGTTGCCAGAAAATTGAACAACCACGATTCGGGTTGCAGAATACCAGGGCTGTCATTCGACGGGGAAATAACGGCAAAAAGCGGACCTCCGATTGCAAGAAACAGCGTGCCTGGAATGCAGACGCTGACAAACAGAAACCGTTTCGAGCTTTGGTAAATTCCCCGGCGACTTAGCCACTGACACAACCCGCCCCAAAACGCCAGCGAAATCAGCAGGAGCACGACCAATGTCACGGCGGCAACTCCCGTATCGTGCAAGTTGGAATATTGCTGGACTACAACGGTCATGCAGGGAATCATCAGAGCACTGAGCGAGAAAAAATCGCCCATTCGAAAGGTTTCCCGATTTCCCTTGACAGGCTCCATGTGCCGAAATGGCCTCATCAATCCAACGATGATGCCAATCAGTGAGAAAAAGAAAAACGCGATGATTACCAAAACTGGCCTCTCGAATTACCTCGTCAAACTGGTCGCTGTCCAAAGTCTGAATTTTCCTTTGCTCGCTGAAAGAGTCTGACTACGACTTCTTGACCAATCCTCGCAACGGTTTTGGCAACGGAAACGAAACCGATTCCTGGCGAACCGTTGCGATTTCGACTGTGGCGTTGTAACGAACGATTAACCAGTCAATGACGGCTTCGACCAGGACCTCCGGTGCACTCGCGCCGGCAGTCACCAACACCGACTCGACGCCGTCCAGCCAATTCGGATCGATCTCATCGACCGAATCGATTAGCCACGAACGGATTCCGGTCTCCTCAGCCAACTCTCTCAATCGCTGGCTGTTGCTGCTGTTCTGGCTGCCAATCACCAAACAGGCCTGGACCTGGTCGGCCAAAACTCGCACCGCTTCCTGTCGATTCTGTGTCGCGTAACAGATGTCTTCCTTCGGCGGATTCACAAGATTTGTGAATCGCTCCCTCAAACGCCGTATGATCCGGTTGGCATCGTCAACGCTTAAAGTTGTCTGGGTCAGATAAGCGACCTTTGCATCGTTTGCAATTTCCAGTCGATCGACATCTTCTTCGCTTTCCACCAACACCATCGCCTGGGGAGCCTCGCCCATGGTCCCGATTACTTCATCGTGCCCCTCGTGACCGATCAGGAAAATCGTGTAGCCCTCGCGGGCGTACTTCACCGCTTCCAGATGAACCTTGGTTACCAACGGGCAAGTCGCGTCGATCGCATTCAGTTTCCGCTCCCTGGCCAATTCGCGAATTTCGGGCGAGACGCCATGGGCCGAAAAAAGCAAATTGGAACCCGCCGGCACTTCGGTCAGACAATCGACAAAAATGGCTCCGCGACTTCGAAACGAGTCGACAACGTGCCGGTTGTGAACAATCTCGTGATATACATAGACGGGTGAGCCCAGTGCTTCGAGAGCCAGTTCCAGACTGTCGATTGCCATGTTCACGCCAGCACAAAACCCGCGCGGGTTGGCCAATATCACTTTCATTTCAATAATCCTGACTGGTTCGTCTGAAAAACCCATTTTACGCTGATCGACGTCAGGATCATACGGTCCTTGGGTTTGCGACCAATCGACTCTCAAAAAAGTTAGGAGCCGGTTTGAGTGTTGAATCCGAATTGTGATAAATTACAGGGTCTACCGGGAGCATTAACTGCCGTTCTCACCCATTCACTTCGGTCGGAATACCTGTCATGGAACGAGATGAAAAGCCGAGACCCGATTTTCCTGACATTGACGACAAGTCCGTGGAGCGAGGATATCGTGCCTGCCGAAAACAGGCGAAACAGCATTTCCAACCGCTGATTTGGACGATCAGCAACTTGCCAGCCGCCGAGCATGGTGCTGTCTGCGCCTTGTTGATGCATCTTCATCGCGGCCTGGAACTTGCCAACAGCGGTTCCTCCGAAGCCAAGAATCAGGATCAGGTCGCTGAATTCCGTGACGACCTGGGGGACGCCATCGGAGGCAAGTGTGTTTCGCCCGAGCTTACGGCGCTGTCCGACGCTCACCAGCGATTCAATCTGCCGCGACAATTTGTTTTTGAATTCATCGAAGGGATCGACTGGATGATGCGATTCCCGCCTCCCGATACATGGGAAGACTTGTTGTCGGTCGCAGCCCGAATTGGTGGATCGATCATGGCCGATATCTGCCATGTGCTGGGCCTCGATTCGGCCGAACATACTCAACATGCAATCCGGTTGGGACAGGCATTGACCGTCACGTGGTGGCTGAACACGGTCCGTCGCGATATCCGTCGAAGCCAACAACGCCTTGCAATCGACGACTTTGAACAGTCTGAAATCGACCCGACAGAACTGATTGGACGGCCGATGGGTCAGCAGCTGGCGTGGTTCGCCCGGCTGTATGGACATCGAGTCGAAGTCCTGTTGCGTGAATCTGCTCCGCTGCTGCAGCACCTTGATTTTGATGGAGTGCGGGTTGCCAAGGCGCTGGCTTCAATCTGTTTTTGCGCCGCCAACAATATTCGGCTTCATCCCGAAATGCTGCTGGACGACGACGGAATCGTGACGCCGAATGACATGCGCCGTTTGTGCCGAAAACACTTTCTCGGCCTGGAACCCGACCTCCCTTTTTCAGCCAGCCCAAAACCGCAGCACTAGTGCTTTGTGACAACCAGGAATTAGGGTTGAGCGGAATGGAACTTGCTAAAGATCCCTGTGGCGCAGGATCTTTAGCAAGGTCCACTACCCTAAAATCGAGCGGTAACATTGCACTAGTTTTTCGTTGGGTTGTTATGCGGCAAGGCGGATTTCTTCGAAACGTCGATCACTTCTCCCAACCCGACCATTTCCAGCAACTTTAGGGCGTTGGTTGTCGGGCTGATTCCCGAACGCATTTGATAGTCGAATTCCATTTTCTTCTGGCCGTCGTCACCACTGAAATGTTCGCGAAAATGGACAACGTCGCAGTGTGTGGCAAGTTCCGGGGCTTCGGCCAATTCCAGATCGTGCGTCGATATGGCTCCAATGCTGCCAACATCGATCAGGCGATGAACCACTGCGGCGACGGCGATTTGTCGTTCGCGGGAATTCGTTCCCTGGAGAATCTCGTCCAGCAAAAACAGGTGACCAATTCCGTCCCGATGGCTGATTGCAATGGCCTGGTCGACGATCGCCTTGAGCCGATTTAATTCGGCCATGAAAAACGAAACGCCATCGGCCAGCGAATCGCTGACACGCATGCTGGATGAGATTTCGACCGAAGGCAAGGTCATCTTTTTTGCAAAAACCGGCGCACCCAGCTGGGCCAATACCATATTCAGCCCAATGCTTCGCAACATCGTGCTTTTCCCCGACATGTTGGAGCCGGTAACCAACAGGAATCTTCC
>JAYVKA010000640.1:0-6397 GCA_043768885.1 Planctomycetota bacterium | reverse complement strand
CAGCGTTGATTCCAGCTTGATGTAGTCCGGCCGCATTGCGAGCAACAGCTGGAACGGATCAGTTTGGGCTCCAAAATCGTCCAACGCAACCTGGAATCCGGCCGCTTTCGCGTTCTGGCAAAACAGCTGGATGATCGCAACGTCACGAAGCTGGCGGGCTTCGACTATTTCGAAAACGACATCGGAGGGTGGGACTCCATTCTCATTCAACAAGTTCAGAACGCGAGCCCAAAAATCCCCGCCCGTGTTTACTTGCCCTGGATCGATATTGATGAACAGTTTACCGGCACCGCGAATTTTCAAACTTCCACGCAGACAACACCAGAGTGCCGCAGTATGCAGTTCTCGACAGAGCTTGGACGTATAAGCGAGTGAAAAAAGGTCGTTTGCGTTGAGCGTCAGGTCGCCAGACATCGGGCATCGAATCAGCGTTTCGTGACCGTAAACTTTTGGATTGTTCGACTCGCGGGAGTCAACAATCGGCTGAAAAAAGCATTTTAACAGACCGCGCCGAACCCTGCTAAAAACCCAATGGTCAACGACCAGTTTTCGAAAGTCTGCGAATGGTACGGCCCGGGCTGTATCGACCCATCGGCCATCTTGCGAGACTCGGCAGACCTGGATTTTCAGATCCCTGCCATCGTTGTGATGAAACGACTGGATCGTCCGAATACAAACACGGAGTTTGGAACGCGCATCAAATGGAGTCTCAACCAGAATGTCGGGAGACCGGTTGGGTCCCGCGTTTTTCAGGCAGAGCACCCGTAGCCGCATCTCGCCGGTGCAATTTCTGGATATTCGAGTAGGTGACGCGTTCATGAACCTTGAGGATTGGCGAAACCCGGCGGCTGGAATTAGCTGGGGGAAAGTTACCTCACAGGAAAAAAACCATGGCGAGAATGCCCGAAATATCCCCACGGTTTATTGAATCCCGTCCGGATCGGCGAGATGTTCCGGTTATTCGACTGGCACCACAAATCAGGATTGCTGCGAAACCGATGGCTTTTCAGGACAAGCGTTTTCAGTTCCTTTGCACATCTGGCAATCACCAGCACCCGGAATGTTTCCTGTTCCGCCACATGATCCCTTGAGCGGTTTGTTGGCAAAAATTGCGCCTAGAGCAAGCCCCAGTATCGCCAATCCGACCAAAACCAGCGTCGTCAACATTACGCCGATTGAAGAACGGGTAACTGGAATAGTTTTTGGCACAACCGTTTTCAAAAAAACAGCAAACCCAGGCGTCCGGATTTCGCGAAAACCTCTGTCGTCGTTGCGTTCGATCGCCAGTACTTCAACGCCGAACTGCCGCGCGATTTCCTCGACCTTGTCAGGCCCGGCTACGGTAATCGCCGTCGCCAACGCGTCAGCGGTCATACAATCGTCGGCCACGACGGAAACACTGGCCAAAGCGTGCTCTACCGGTTGGCCCGTTTCCGGAGAAATGGTGTGTGAATATCGACGGCCATTGACAATTGCAAAATTGCGATAGTCGCCCGATGTGGCCATGCAGCGGTCGTCCAGTGAAACAACATGCTCCACCGTCCGCCGATCGTCCAGCGGTTTTTCAATGCCGACTCGCCAGTCTGATCCGTCCGGTTTTTTGCCACCAACAGAAATTTCTCCTCCGACTTCCACAAACCAGTTCGAAATTCCGTGGGTAACAATCCATTGCTCTACCAAATCAACGGCGAACCCCTTGGCGACGCCGGACAAATCGATTTGAACCGCCGGCTGGATCTTTCGTATCGCCGGCGGGTCCATTCGACACTCAAGCTTTTCATAACCGGTCTGTTCGAGAATCTCCTTCACCAGATCATCTGAAGGCAATTCAAACTCGCCTCGCCCTGCCCCGAAATTCCAGAGTTCCACCAGCGGCTTAACCGTGATATCAAACGCGCCCCCCGTCATTTCGGAAACTTCCTGTGATCGGGCGACAACTTTCGCAGTGTGGGTGGAAACGGAGAACCAGTCGGTTGAAGCGGAATTGTTGAATCGCGAGACTTCCGATTCAGGAATCCAGGTCGACATGTTCGAGTTCAGCGTGTCCAACACCTGCTGAACGCCAGACTGAATATCAACCGCTGCTGATTTCCCTGATCGTACAACGGAAACATTCCATTGAACGGTCCCCATGGTCGTCCCGGCGAATTTTTCGATCTGCCCGTTTTTTACTTGCCCGAAAAAAATTCCGGGCAAGAGAAAACAAATCAGCAGGGCTGCAGGAATTCTTAACATTGATCAAGTCCAAAAAAAATCCGGCCGCAGGGGCCGGATTGGTCAAAGTAGCTCAATGGTCTTCCACTGAAAAACACGGCGGAGGACCGCCGCGCTACTTTTCCAGCTCAAACCAACTCACATCAGGCACATTGCCCTAGCCGCCGAAATCGTCGTAGGCGATGTTTTCCGGCTCGACACCAAGGTCGTCCAGCATTTTGAAAACCGCCGAGTTCATCATGGGAGGCCCGCAAATGTAATACTCGATGTCTTCAGGAGCCTCTTGTTTGCTCAAATATTCGTTGTACAGAACTTGGTGAATAAACCCCTTGTAACCCTTCCAATTGTCTTCCGGAAGTGGCTCCGAAAGCGCGATATTGAACTTGAAGTTCGGAAAATCTTTTTCAATCGCGCGGAAATGGTCGACATAAAACAACTCTCGCAAACTTCGGCCACCATACCAATAACTGACCTTCCGGCCCGTCTTGATCCGTTTGAATAGCTCGAAAATATGACTTCGTAGCGGGGCCATCCCCGCACCACCACCGATATATACCATCTCGGCCTCAGTGTCCTTGATGAAGAACTCACCGTAGGGCCCGGAGATTGTCACCTTGTCCCCCGGTTTCAATCCAAAAATGTACGACGACATTTTGCCAGGCGGAACATTTTGCAAGCGTGGCGGCGGCGAAGCGACACGCACGTTCAGCATGATAATTCCTTCTTCGCCCGGATAGTTTGCCATGGAATAGGCGCGGAACACAGGCTCTTCGACTACCGACTTGTATTGCCAGACGTTGTATTTGTCCCAATCCTCCCGGAACCGCTCTTCGATTTCAAAATTTTTGTATTCTACAATATGTGGAGGGCATTCAATCTGGATATATCCGCCTGCTTTGAAGCCAACTTCCTCGCCTGCTGGCAATTCCAGCACAAGCTCTTTGATAAACGTCGCAACGTTGTGATTGGATCGGACCGTACAAATCCATTTTCTGATCTCGAAAGCCTCTTCAGGAACTTCGATTTTCATGTCCTGTTTGACGGCCACCTGGCAACTCAACCGCACTCCTTCCCGGGCATCTCGCCGATTGATGTGGTTTTTTTCGGTAGCCAAAATGTCGCCGCCACCGGAAAAGATCTTCACCTTGCATTGTGCGCAGGTCCCGCCACCACCACATGCCGATGAAACAAAAATTCCGGCGTCAGCCAGGGCACCCATCAGTTTGCCCCCAGCCGAAACGCAGATGTCTTTTTGCCCGTTGACATTAATGTTCACATTGCCGCCCGAAACCAGATACTTTCGGGCAACCAAAATCAGGGCAACCAGGACCAGCACGACTGCGCTGAACCAGATCACCGGAACCATAACTGCACCCAAACTTCCCATTTGTACCCACTCACATAGCGAGGATTTGGTGGTAACGAAACTCTAAACGCCGGAAAAAGCCATGAACGCGATTGCCATCAGGCCTGCCGTAATAAACGTGATCCCCAAACCACGTAACCCGGCCGGCACATCGCTGTACTTGAGTTTTTCGCGAATCCCGGCCATCAACGTTATTGCCAACGCCCAGCCGAATCCCGAACCCACACCGTAAACACAGCTTTCCGCAAAGTCATACTCTTTTTGGACCATGAACAAAGTGCCAGCCAGAATCGCACAATTGACCGTTATCAGCGGCAAGAAGATTCCCAGCGTGTTATACAGGGCCGGGAAAAACCGATCGAGGACCATTTCCAGAATTTGAACGATTGCGGCAACCACACCGATGTAACAAATTAATCCGATAAACTCCAGGTTTTCCTGGTTGAAGTACGCGCCTTCCCGTAACACCAGGTCGAAAATCAGCTGGTTGATTGGAACAGTGATCGCCTGCACGACAATCACCGCTACTCCCAAACCCATTGCGGTCTTTACGTTTTTCGAGACCGCGATGAAAGTGCACATCCCCAAAAAATAGGTCAGCGCAAGGTTTTCAATAAAAACACTTCGCAGAAACAGGCGACCAAGTTCAAAACCATATTCCATCGCTATTACGCCTTTTCAATCTGTTCAGGTTTCCATGTCCGCAACGCCCAAATCAGAAATCCAATCAGGAAAAACGCGCTGGGAGAAAGAAGCAACAACCCGTTGGTGGTGTACCAGCCCGTTTGTTGCACAGGATCCCAGACTGGCAGAATTGTGTATCCCAACAGTTTTCCCGAACCCAACAACTCCCGGAATGCCGCCACGAGGACCAGCACGAGACTGTATCCCAAGCCGTTGCCGAGACCATCCAGAAAACTGTCTTTGGCATTGTTTTGCATCGCAAATCCCTCGGCCCGGCCCATCACAATACAGTTTGTGATAATCAGCCCGACAAAGACCGACATTTTCTTGCTTACGTCAAAGGCATAGGCCTTGAGGATCTGGTCCACCACCATGACCAGAGAAGCAATCACCAGCATTTGCACAATGATCCGAATACTTCCCGGGATGCGATCCCGAATCAGCGCAATCGCAGCGCTCGAACAGGCCGTGACGAGCGTCACCGAGACAGCCATGATCAAGGCCTGACTCAACTGCGTCGTTACCGCCAGGGCAGAGCAAATGCCCAGCACCTGCAATCCAATCGGATTGTTTTTGAAAACCGGATCAAATAAAAGTTCGCTAGCGGTTGCTTTGGTCGCCATTTCCGATCTATTCCTTTGCGTCGCACCCAATGAGTTATTGTGGAATCATTTTGCCGGGGACAAATTCGTGTCCCGTTTAGTCTGGACGTCCATGCCGACGTTTGAATGTTTTGTAATAAAAGGGCCAAAGCCTTTTGGACCCAACCAGAATTTCACGATATTGGAAACCCCGTTGGACGTAATCGTTGCGCCGGACAATCCGTCAATTGCATGCGTATCGGCGGGGTCTGCTGTCCCCTTGATCACTTTCAACTCCACATCGGGACCATTGCCAAATACCTGCTTTCCCGGCCACTTGGCTTTCCAGTTGGGGTTTTCAATTTCACCTCCCAGGCCGGGAGTTTCGCCATGTTCATAAAAGGTAATTCCCGCCACAGTTTTCAAGTCGTCTTTCAGGGCCACAAAACCGTGCAAAGTCGACCACAACCCCAGTCCCCGAATTGGAAAAATGTAAACTGCCTCCGATTCAGACGATGCCCGGTAGACGTAAACGTGGGCAAAATTTTCCCGTCCGGCCCCGATGCCAGCCAAATCCTCTTTCTTGTTTTCAAAAGGGGTGGCAAGGTCCTTGTTTTGGCTTGGGCTTTTCGAATTTTTGGCCACCCGAAGGGGGTTGTATTTGGCAATTGCGCCGGCTTCTGTAAGATTCGCATTCGCGGGACCATCGGCTTTCATGGCTGCGACGAGTGCAGCAGGTGCCTCATCACCGGTTCTCAGGTCCACGATTAAATCGGTAACACGCTCTGAAAATACTCGCTCCACTCCGCCGGCTGATTCAACAGCTTTCCGTTCCAGTCCAGCGACGTCCAGGACATTGCGCTTGCGATACAACTCGGAGTTTTTGTCCTGCCGCGGTTTGAGCTGGATCGCCGCTGCAGAGACAAGCAATGAGCAAATCAGGCACAAGGACGCTGCCACGATAAAAGTGTTGGAAATACTGTCACGCTGCATTGCGGGCTACCCTCCGTTTGATATTTGCCTGCATCACAAAAAAGTCGATCAGGGGCGCAACAACGTTTCCAAACAGGATCGCGAGCATGATCCCCTCGGGGAAAGCCGGATTGATTGTGCGAACCAGAACTGTCATGAACCCGATCAAACCGCCATACATCCATTTGCCCGTATCGGTCATCGCTGCGGAAACCGGGTCAGTTGCCATGTATACAGTTCCAAATGCCAATCCACCAATTACGAAATGCCACCACGGCGGAATGTTGTAAACCGGTTCGACAAACGGCAGGACCCACAAGAAGGTCGAAAATGCCGCAACACCCATCACCACACCGGCCATGATTCGCCAGCTTCCGATTCGGGTTGCAATCAATATCGCTGCACCGATCAAACAACACAGCGTCGAAGTTTCACCCATGGAGCCGTGAACATTTCCAAAAAAACAGTCCCACCAACTGGTTCCTTCCGAAACGCCTGGCAGCGACGCCACGGCTTCCGCCACCGTTCCTGTTTTCAACTCGGCAAGCCGGCCAAGTGCTGTTGCTCCCGAGTATCCATC
>JAYVKA010000639.1:0-4406 GCA_043768885.1 Planctomycetota bacterium | reverse complement strand
TGTGGCAATGCGCGAAAGCGCCTTGTCAATTTCGCCAGAAAAATTCCTTGCAGTATTTGCACTTCTCGCTGCATACCAGTCAAACGACTCATCGAATTCTTTATTGGCCTCGGGCAAAAGAATGACCGGCCACATCATTGGTTCCCGTCGGCAAGACGACGGTCCGCGTCCTCTTTCACTTGCGCCCAGGGAATTGCCTCTCTCGTTCCGGCATCGAAAGCCAATGAGCGTCGCGCGATTTCGGCCAGCCACTCGCTGGAAAGCGGAGGCAGCGCATGTTCCGGGACTGTTTCCCAAAGTGCCTCAATCAATTGCACCCGATCGGTTACGGGCAATTGCGAAGCGTCGGCAAGAATCGATTCGAAATCCGGCATTTGCGTTTCTCCAGCGATTGACACTGTACTCTTGGGTGCCTTTTTTTCACCAACAAATCCAGGGTCTTGTGGCCATTGTATCAGGAACCGGAGCCAGGATGAAAAGCCAATGGTTCGATCAATTGACCTCGGCGACTATCCGGTCGCACCCAGTCGTTCCAGTTCCGTCGCGACTTTATCCCAGCCACGCTTTCTGGCAAAGGCCAATGGCGTCAGCGAATCTCCGTCCCCTGGCGGATTGCCATGATATTCTTTGAACGGACGCTCGAGTGATCCAGGGTCAGACTTGACGATTCCTTCAATCCTGTCGATCAGGTTGTTGCCGATGGCTTCGAACAAGTCCAAATGAATGTTGTTGAGGTATTCCGCCGTTTCGTTCTGGCCATTGTGACGAGCCCAATCCCCCGGGGTCGCATAATGTTCCCGGTCGCGGATCGACAAATCGGCACCGGCAGCGAGCAGCATTTCTGCCAATTCGCGACGCCCATGCCAACCCGCTTGATGCAACGCTGTCGTGCGGTCGATTGCATTGACTGGAAATCCCAAATCTAGCATCAGCCGGGCGGCATCCAACTGGTTTCCGCTGGCCGTTCGCGTTAGCAAATCGCGAGGAGCCCGGTTCATCAAATCCGGGTTTGCATCGAGCAAGGCCTGGGCTGCGGCGCGATCGGCTCCCAGACAAAATGAAACGAGACGATCGACGGCTGAAAGTTTCGTCGTCTGAGCACCCTGCTCTTCCAGCAGCAACTCCAGCAATTCGTCGTCATCGCCAAACATCCGGTTGTAAAGTGCCTGGTTATCATCGGGCCGCGCACCATGTTTCAGCAGCAGTTCAGCAAACTCGCGCCATTGCCGATGCCGCGGCTGGTTGACAGGCCCGCTCTCCCCTTCCCCGCAAACTCCGGTCAGCGCCGTAAAGGCATAAGTGTCGATCGCAAAAGGGGTCTGACCCTCTTTGGTTTTCGAAGGGTCTGACCCCTTTTGTGATGGACACGCAGTCTCACGCCACCAATAGACCGCATTCGGATTTGCGCCCCGCTCCAGCAATAACCGGCCGACTTCAAGCGTTGAGTGTTTTTCATTCTGTGACTTCACTCGCGAATAACAGGCATACAGCAGCGGCTCCCAGTTTCTCGGCCTGCCCTTGAGTTCCCGCAACCCCGGCTCGTTATCCAAAAATTCTCGAGCTGCACCAACATCCCCTACCGCCGCCGCGCACCAAATCGAACACTCCGCCAACTCCGGATTCTCTTCCAGCAACCGGGACGCCCGCGCATGCCGGTCCCGATGATCGTTCGAGTAATCGAGACATGCGTCGTTTAACAGGCGGTCAGCCAAAACCACTTTGGTCTCTTTGTTTTCATTTGCCTTGATTGGTTCACTCATGGTTCTTTTTTGTCAAACGGCTTCATTCAGGAATCGTAAGGTGTCCGATTGCGGCTACAATCTTGTTCGAATTCGACAAAAACAACTTGCTGACGGAATGAAACAATCTGCTGATACCGGAAAACCAGGCGAGCCCGCTTTGAATCGGGTTGACCGATTGTATCGCGAAAAATTTGGCGGCGTGCCGGTTTGGCGAACCGCTGCGCCGGGGCGGGTGAATCTGATCGGCGAACATACTGATTACAATGACGGGTTCGCCCTGCCGATGGCGATTGACCGATATACGGTTGTTGCAGGTGGCTTTTCCGCGACCGGCCGAACTACGGTCTTCAGTGAACAACTGGGTCAGCTGGCAGAATTGTGGTCTGGTGAAATCGAAACGATCGAATCGGGTGCCTGGTCGCGATACGTCGGAGGTGTGCTTCACGGTTTCGAATCGCTTGGACATAGTATCCCGGCGTTGAATTTGGTCGTTTGTTCCGACGTTCCGACTGGCGGCGGCGTTTCCAGCAGCGCGGCTCTGGAAGTCGCAACAGCGTGCCTTGTTCAGCAGGTTTTGAAATCTTCGCTGGATGGCATGGAGATCGCAAAGCTCTGTCAACAAGCCGAACATGAGTACGCCGGAGTACCGTGCGGTGTGATGGATCAGATCAGCAGCGTTTTTGGCCGCGCCGGGAACCTGATGCTGCTCGATTGTCGGTCGCTGGAAATCGAACACCTTCCGATGTCCTCCGACGACGTTGCCATTCTGGTTGTTAACAGCAACGTCCGACACAGCCTGGTCGATGGTGAGTATCGCGCGAGGCGCGAACAGTGCGGACAGGCTGCTACATCGCTGGGCGTTTCGGCGCTACGTGACGTTTCACCGGAGAGATTGGACCAATCCAAACCAGCGATGCCGGAGTTGATCTTCCGTCGGGCCCGGCATGTCATTTCGGAAATCCAGCGAACTCTCGAGGCGGCGGAAATGATCCGGCAACGTGAATGGAAGACTGTTGGCCGGTTGATGTACGCCAGTCACGAATCGTTGCGGGACGACTACGAAGTGACTTGTCGGGAAACCGACTTGTTGATCGAACTGGCCCGGGCGATCGGGCTTGATGGCGGTGTATTCGGTTCGCGAATGACGGGAGGCGGTTTTGGAGGCTGCACGGTCAGCCTGGTCCGCCGCGATCGGGCCGAAGCGACTGGCCAGGTACTCAAGGACCGCTATTTCGAACAAACTGGTATCGTAGCGGAATGGTTTGTGACGGCTCCAGCTGACGGAGCGCTCGCAATCGCGACAAACCGGTCCGGCCAAATTTTCCGTAGCATGGGTCCCTGACCCGTGCAAAACAGTGAGAATCCAAAATCACGGGACGGGGTCCCATGCGACTTCGATTGCGATCGGCAGCATCTTACCGTCACGCGACAGTTTTGTTTCCCATGAAAGACAACAGGGCCTCTCAATGAATCGTTTTGTTGGATTGTTGATCGCAGCCATTGGTTTGGCAGGCAGCTCTTTGCGGGATGTCGTTGCCGACGAAACGCGGCCGCCGAATATCGTTTTGATTTTCGCCGACGATCTGGGCTGGAAAGATGTCGGATACCAGGGGACTGATTTCTACGAGACGCCCAACATCGACCGTTTGGCGAAAGAAGGGATGGTTTTTTCGGCGGGCTATTCCGCAGCGGGAAACTGCCAACCTTCACGGGCCTGTTTGATCTCGGGCCAATACACTCCGCGGCACGATGTATACGCCGTTAAAAGTACTGAGCGCGGTCCGAAACAGCTGATGCGGCTGAATCCAGTTCCCAATCGCAGCGGCATTGCCCACGACAACGCGTCACTGGCCGACGTGCTAAAGGCGGCTGGATACGCCACCGGGATTTTTGGCAAGTGGCATTTGGGTGGCCCCGAAGGATGCAAGCCCGGCGAAATGGGATTCGATGTCGTCGTCGATGCCCAGCACAACGGCAATGGAGTCAAGGACGACCCGAAAGGGATTTACAAATTGACCAACGCCGCGTGCGAATTCATGGAGAAGAATCGCGAGCAGCCATTCTTTGCCTACGTCTCGCACCACGCGATTCATTCCGGTTTGCAATACCACCAGGAAACACTGGATCGCTTCCAGGCCAAACAGCCCGGCCAGCAACACATTAATGCCAAATACGCCGCGTGTACTTATGACTTTGATAACGCTGTCGGAAAACTGCTCGATCGAATGAAGGAATTGGGTCTGGACGAAAACACGCTGGTCGTTTTCACCAGCGACAACGGAGCAACTCCGCAATCATCCCAGGAGCCGCTGCGGGGCAACAAGGGTTCCTACCACGAAGGGGGAATTCGCGAGCCGTTCATCGTTCGCTGGCCCGGCAACATCCAGCCCGGATCGACTTCCGCCGTGCCCGTGATCAACATCGACTTGTTTCCGACCTTTGTCGAAGTTGCCGGCACGATGACGCCCGACGGAAAAATGCTGGACGGTGAAAGTCTGCTGCCCCTTCTCAAACAAACCGGCAGGCTGAACCGCAAATCGATCTACTGGCATTTCCCAGGCTACATTGACGCTCCCGTGATACGCGGTCGCGACCCGGTTTTCCGAACCCGTCCGGTCAGCGTGATCAACCGCGATCACTGGAAACTGTATCTCTATCACGAAG
>JAYVKA010000638.1:0-5685 GCA_043768885.1 Planctomycetota bacterium | reverse complement strand
GTCGATCCAGCAACCGATTCCAGAAAGCTCTTTGATGGAGTGAGCCTGGATGGATGGAAGTCGTCCAGGTTCGGCGGCGACGGTGAGGTCGCGGTGGTTGATGGTGAAATCGACATTGAGTCCGGTAATCCGAAAACCGGAATCACCTGGACTGGCGACCCGATGCCGACCGACAACTATCGAATCAGCCTGGAAGCAAAACGGACGGCAGGCATCGACTTCTTTTGTTGTCTCACTTTTCCCGTTCGCCAGTCCCATTGTTCCTTCGTCGTTGCCGGATGGTCAGGAACCGTTGTTGGGTTGTCGTGCGTTGATGGTCAGGATGCCTCCAACAACGATACGACCACCCTGAAGACGTTTGACGATAATCGCTGGTACAGGATCGAAGTCGAAGTTGGCAACGACTCCATTCAGGCGTGGATCGATGGCGAGAGAGTCATCGAACAGCCGATTCTGGGCCACGAATTCACAGTTCGCAACGACATCGTTCTCTCGGTTCCGCTGGGGATCTGCACTTTTGAAACCGACGCGAGAATTCGCAACATCGTAACTCGCCGGACTCAAAACGGGAAATCGGATTAGCAGATGATCGACAACGCTCTGGAATCCGGTTTCGACGAAGACGGGGACGCTTTGTGGCTGCCCGATGAACACTTTATGAAACTGGCATTGGATCAGGCGATTTGTGCCTGGGAAAATGACGAAGTGCCCGTTGGCTGTGTCATCGCGCGACAGGGCAAAGTCATCGCAGCGGCATTCAACCAGCGTGAGATGCTTCGCGACCCGACAGCCCATGCTGAAATGCTGGCGATTACCCAGGCAGCGGAAAGTGTCGGGGACTGGCGACTGGAAGGCTGCCGGATGTACGTCACGCTGGAGCCCTGCCCAATGTGCGCCGGAGCAATTCTGCTGGGCCGAATTCCCGAGTTGGTGTTCGGAGCGGTCGATCCCAAAGCCGGCGCGGTTCAATCACTCTATCAACTGACAAACGATGCTCGCCTGAATCATCAGGTTGCCGTTCGTGGCGGAGTCATGGCGTCGGCTTGCGGAGACATCCTCACAGCGTTCTTTCAGGAAAAACGCCGCGCCGGAAAGAAATAGCACGAAGGTCTGGTTATTCGGGATTGCCTGAGACCACGACGATCTTGGCCGTATACTTGCCGTTCCACTGATAGCCCTGTTGCGCCGCATAGCTGTCCTGCATGGCGACTCCCAGAATCAACTCGCCGTCCAGGGCCGCCACGAAATCATGGTCGCTGCCGACTGGAATGTATTCATCCGACTTGCCGATTGTTGCGGCCAGCATCCCGCAATTCATCGAATTCCATTGCCCATGATTCGAAATCCCTTCCGGGCCCGAAGAAAGATTGCCCCAGGACGCCCATAGAACGGACCCCGAAACGCGAATGCTGATTCGATCCCCCTTGCGAACGCGAAGGCCGGTTGACTCGGGCTTGTTTTGAAAGAAACTGGTCGCTCCGACGTCGATACTCTTTCGAATCGTTTCGGATTCCTGCATCCACTGTCGATCAGCACTTTGAATATCGGCAAGTTGAATTCGGAGCATTCCGAATCGGGTGGTCAAATCGAATTCCTGTTCCTGTACGCGACCGACGATCGTAAACTCGCCCGTGGTGATGGAGTCCTGTTTTCCGAGCATTTCCGAACTGCCGTTCGTTGCCGGATCGTTCGACCAATTCTCAAGGTCTTCCGAAAGTTGCTCGACCAGGTGCTGAAGATGCTTTTTTCGTTCGGCACTTCCACCGTCACTCAAGCCGGCCAGGTAGTCGCGCCACATGGGTCCCATTTTGGAAATCCGCTGAACAGCCTGTTCCCTTTTCTTGAAATCGCGATCGCCAAGTTCTTCGACCAGTTGCTCAATTTCCTCCCGAAGTCCGGTCAGACTATCCAGCCCTGGTCGAACGAGCAGGATGCTGGAAACCGGGACGTCCAGCATTCCGAACTGGGTTTGTACATGCAGCGAACTCGTACCGATGTCACCGGAAATGATCGTCCCGTCCCACAACTTCAAGCGCATTTCTCGCGGGTTGCGGGTTTCTGCGACCGGCGAGGCAACGACTTCATTCTGTTCGGTCGATTCAGCTTGCTCTTCCTGCCCATACGTTTTCTCCGTAAAACAATTGAACGAGACAGCCAGTGCGAAACAGGCGATTGTAATTCCTGTATGCAAGGTTTTCGGTTTTCGAATTGACAATTGAATTCTCCAGCAGAATCGCGAATGATCCCTACGCCCGTTAAACCGATTGGTCGAACTAACGAGGGAAAAAGTAGCCCAGAATAAATCCGATTAACACACCCACTGCAGCACAAGTAACTGCGGTCAGAACCACCATGGCCAGACTGACCTGGATCGCGTCGTTTGGCAAATGTCCGGCCTGACGAAATTGTTCGACAACACTGTTTGATCCGGGAGGCGGTGGTTTGCGGGAGCCTTTCCCGAACTCAGCCTCCGAGGCCTGCGTTAGCGATGCATGCGATGTCTCGCTCATGCCGCTGATTTCGCTCAGCCCCATTTCCGCGACATCGTTTTCGTCGGTCTCCTGTTCATCTCCATCAGGAACCCCAGGAGGCAACCAGCGGGACCGCAGCAACGGCTCGGTCATCTGGACCCCTTCTTCCCTGGCCCATGGAGCCAACCGCTCGGCGACTTCTTCGGCCGTCTGAATTCGTTCTGCCGGGTTCTTTTCCATCATGTCGCCGATCAAATCGACGAACTCGTCACTGACTTCTTCGTTGAACCGGCGAGGGTGCCAGGGAGTCTCTTCGAGGTGCCGACGCGCTTTGCTCTTCGATGTACCGCCAGGAAACGGGACCTTTCCCGTCACCGCGTAGTACAACGTGCATCCCAGTGAATAGATGTCGCTGACGCTGGTGACCTGAGTGGGAGTCTTGATCTGTTCGGGCGAAAGGTAATCCGCCGTCCCAACAATTTTTCCGTATCGAGGATCAGTTGGATCGTTCAGATGAAAGGCCAAACCAAGGTCGCTGAGTTTTGCGATTCCGTTGGGTGTAACCAAAATGTTGCCGGGTTTGATATCCCGATGAATCAGGTTTCGGCGATGTGCGTGAGCCAGTCCTTCGGCCGATTGTTTGATTATGCTCGCAGCCTGGTGAACCGACAACTTGCCTTTGGTTCGAACCAGCCGGCGAAGGTCAGTGCCCGGAACGTATTCGACGACCAGGTAATGAACATTCCCATCGACACCGGCATCGAATGCCCGAACAAGTCCGCCATGTTCCAGTTTCGCCTGGGCCCGGATCTCCCGCCGAAAATTCTCGATCGCTTCCGGCGTCGTTTTGTTGATCGGCAGCACCTTGATGGCGCATTCCCTGCCAAGCATCTCATGGACCGCTTTGAAGACTTGCCCCATCCCTCCCTGGCCGATCCAGTCCGTGATGATGTATCGACCCAGATCCAGTTTGGTTCGGCCAGCAAGCAACTGGTCAGCCTGGTAATGTGTCAGCAATTCCAGCTCGACCATTTGTGTCGCCAGATCGCGATTACTGAACTCGGATTCGCCGCTCGATCGTTTTTGATCCAGCAACTGGGAAATCGCATTGCGCATCTGGTATTCATCGACCAGTCCGCTGGCAACAACCAGATCGCGAAAACGTGCTTTGACAACTTCCGACATGAGGTATTAACTGGTTGTTGAATTGCGAAGGCCGATGAGCCGGACAATCGATCGAATTGGAAAGCATTGCGGGCAGTCGAGGGGGCGGAAAGCCGCCGCAACCTGATTCTACTGTACTGGCCGCGGCAATCGTATTACCACGAGAATTTTTTGGCAAACTCCGGCCAATAACCGGGCAGTTTGGCGCGAATATCCAGCCGGTTTTTGAGAGTCGGATGAATGATCGACAACTCGCGACTGTGAAGCGCGATTCCGGTACCGAATTTGTCGCTGCTACCGTATTTTCCGTCTCCCCAAACCGGCCATCCCATCCCGCTCAATTGGGCGCGAATTTGGTGCTTGCGTCCGGTAATCAGGTTGATTTCCAGCAATAGCCGATCACGATCCTGCGACACCAATTGGCTTTCCAATTCCGCTCGTTGAAACCCCTGCTGTTCCATTTCCGGGTTTTCCGCCGGGGGGTTCCTGCAGTGGATGTTTTCGCGTATTTCCATCCGATGCAAATCTTCGTTTTTCCTGATCCAGTGCTGAAAAACGCCGACCGGCAATTCCTGGCCGGGAGAATCCGGGTCTTTCGATACGATCGCCCAATATTTTTTCTGAACTTCCCTGGAACGAAACTGATCGTTCAATCGGGCGGCGGCTTTGCTGGTTCTGGCGAATACAATCGCACCAGTGACCCAGGCATCCAGGCGGCTGACCACGCCGATATAAACGTTGCCCGGTTTGTCATAACGCTCACGGATGTACTCCCGAACAACATCAACCAGGCTGGTCCCCTGCCCCGTTCCGCCCATCGTCGAAATCAACGCCGGTTTGTTGATGATCAACAAATGGTTATCTTCGTACAGGATGTCCAGTTCGTTGGGCATTTGGATCTTGAAGGAATATTGAGTCGCATTGACCCTGTCTGGATTTTCAATCGCATGTTGATACCGCCCCAATTGGGACATCTGCAACTGATATTGGCCAGCCGCTCACCGCGGCGGGCTGAATTGATGAAGGCTGCAAATTATTCGTTCATTGTCCGGCCTGCCAATGACTCCGTCGAGGCGGGGCTGTGTTCAAGCTGTTCACCAGAGCAATTTGTTGCCGACCTGTCGCTGCTCAAGGCCCAGGCTGTGGCAGACTTTTCTTCGAATGCTTTGGTGATCGGCGCAGACACCGTCGCGGAAATTGACGGGCGAATTCTGGGAAAACCGAAGGACGATCAACATGCAAGGAAAATGCTGGAATTGTTGTCGGGAAGGCTACATCGGGTGCTAACGGGAATCTCGATCTGTCGAACCGATCGAGCTGGATGCGTGACCCGCGTCGAGCAAACCAAGTTGCGAATGGCTCCACTTTCGGACAGGCAGATCAGCGATTACCTCGAAACGGAACAGTGGATTGGAAAAGCGGGGGCGTTTGGATATCAAGACGGACCGGAATGGCTGCACGTCGTCGACGGGCTGGAATCCAATGTCGTGGGTTTGCCGGTCGAAAGGATCGGGGACATGCTGGTTGAACTCGTCAAATTGACGGAATCTCAGTAGATTCGAGGTAAACCGGACGGTTTGGGCTGGAACTTCGTCAAGAAAATGCTGTTTTCGTCTATTGCGGACGCATTAACTCCGCTTAAACTGGAATCAGGTTGCGGTCGGAACCCGCTTTCCCAAAAAACCGAGCTCACCTGTTTTGGAGTTTTCGTAATGCATCGCCACGCGTTACCTGGAATCCTGGTCGCATTGTTTACGACCAGTTTCTGTTTTGCTGATATCGTAATCAATGGCTATACCGACGCAACAAACGACCGGTTTACGAATTCACCAAGTTTTATCGGGAACACGCCTGCGTTTCTCAACATGAGCGGGGTTGGTCAGACTGACGCTGGAACGGGACCTACGAGCGGGACAGATGGCAAATGGGCAACTGCAATCAGTCGAAACGTGGTGATTTCGGCATGGCACAATCGACCAGTCGATGGTTCGCAACTCTATTTTTATTCAAACAACGATCCGTCATCGACGCCTACGATCCGAACTGTTAA
>JAYVKA010000637.1:0-11517 GCA_043768885.1 Planctomycetota bacterium | reverse complement strand
CAAGTCGGTAACCGACAAGGCAGAGGAACTGGAAAAGACGATGAAAGACCTTCAACAACAGGTAGCCGACCTGTCCCGCCGAACCCGCCGCCTGGAATCCGAAAAGCTGCTGCTGGAAACGGGCGCAAGATAATCATCTGCAGTTTGGTTGTTTTTTCAGTTCGGTTCGTTTCGCAAACGGCCTGAGTCTTAACATCGCATCACGGCGACGCGACTGCCGGAGACTCCGTGGAGGCGGACGGCCAGCACCATGACTTCGGGCCTGCACTGCCACGGGCTGCCGGCGATATGATTTGCTCCACGGTGTAAATCGAATCCAGCAGTTTTGGATTTGAGCCAGCAACTCCGGTTGCTTGACAAACCTTCATGTTGCCCCCAGCGCGAAATTGGGCCCCGTACGATTCCACCACAGCAACGTGACCGGGACTTCGCTTGACGTGGTTGCTGTCCATCCAAACCAGCAGGTCGCCTTGTCGAACGGCTGCCGGATCATTGACGGCTTTGGGGGTGTTGTAATACGAGGCAGCTCCTGTATTGGCAACGTTCTGGTGTGAAAACGCCATCCGACCCGCCTTGCACAGATAGTTTGTTGCGAAACCGCTCCACTCAATTCCCAGATGTTGATCACACCAGATCTGTACCGCGCTTTGAGGTGGATTGGCGATTCGACCGGAACGGACCGCCCATTCCAGAGCCAGGCTGTAATCGCCGGGGCGGCCATTGCCCATCGCCGCTGTCCGTATCGATTGACTGTTCTGCCGACACCAGTCGACGTGAGCCCGAGAGGCCGCAGTTGGTCCGCCGGTGACTTCGTTGTAGTCTGACCTTTGTTCGGACCCCGCCGTCCAGTTCATCATGAAGTAAGTCCGCAAATGAATTGCGACCGATTGTGGTCGGGACATGGCTACCGCCGCGTCCTCGACAACACCCGTGTTGACTGTAATTCGCTGGTACTGTCTCAGAAAATCGTGCGGACCCATGGCTGTCCCTCCCTATTCAAAACCCGACCAGATTTCGAATATTGCGGATTTATTATCGGTGCTTGCCTTCGAATAGTGAGTTCGATCAATTCGAATCAGCAACTTTGCTTCAATAGTTGGACAGCGCCTTTTTGTGAGCATCACACGCGCGCTCGTAGCGGCACGCAAATCCAACTGACAAGCCATGTTTTTGTTGCTGGCATGCAGCCAAGCTAGACAGGCTCGATCGCACTTCGGCTGATAAATGTGGCACTGTCCAACTAATCGGACCTCGCCATTTTGTGAACCATGACGCTTCAGCGGCCGGGCTGGAGACGCAGCCCGGTGCCTAACGTCACGCGGCTTACTTCCTTTTACGCGACGAGTTTCGGAGAGACTTTTTGGGCTTGCCAGAGCGGCTGGACGTCGGCTTCCCTTTGGACTTGGCTGACCCGGATCGGTCGGCACCGTCACGTGTTACACGAACACCCCGGCCACCAGTTTCGGGGCCGCGGCGCGGTGTTCGTTGCGCGGCCGTGTTGGTGGCCAGGCCGAATGTGAGTTCCCTTCGATCCGGATCGGCGACTTCGACAACGATCCGGAGGTGATCACCCAGGCGAAACTGGTTCGCCTGTTTGCGACCGGACATCGTGCGGGCAGCGGGATCGTGGGTGTATTGATCGTACGGCAAGTTGGCAACGGGGATCAGTCCTTCGGCAGGCAACTCGATTCCCTGAACGAACAAACCCCATGATTCAACGCCGGTAATGACGCTGTCCATTTCCATTCCCAATCGCTGGGAAAGGTAATTGATCAGTTTCAGTTTCAGCAGTTCCCGCTCGGCCTGCTCGGCACGCTGCTCCATCTCGCTGCATTGTAGACCGACACGGGCGAGGTATTCGAAATCGGCCCGCGGTCGTTTGCCGTCGATGATGTCGCCGACCATCCGGTGGGTCACCAGGTCGGGGTATCTTCGAATCGGAGAAGTGAAATGACAGTAATGATCGCTCGCCAACGCGTAATGGCCTGAGTCCCTGGGACTGTAGACAGCCTTTTGCATACTGCGGAGAACAGCCATGTGAATTGCCTGCCGTTCGGGCATGTCTTTCGACAATTCGACGACCCGTTTGACTTCGAACCGGTCTTCGAGGCTGTCGCAATCGATGCCCAGGTGCTGAACAAACTCGGTCAGTTCTTTCAGCCTTCGTTCGTTGGGTCGTTCATGAACCCGACGTAGAACCAGATGTCCAAAGTCGTTCAGTTTACTGGCGACTGCTTCGTTGGCGGCCAGCATAAACTCTTCGATCAACTGATGGCTCTCGGTATTGACTTCGACCTGTGCCCCGCTGACCGCACCGCTGACATCCAGATCGATTTTTACCTCGGGCAAAGAAAGATCGATCGAGCCGCGTTTCATTCGCCGCCGCCGCATGGTCATTGCCAGCGAGTGCATGTCGCGGACCAGTCGAAATACTTCGGGCGTCAGTTTTTCTTTCCAGGGTTTGTCGTCAGCCAGGTATTCGTCGATCTCTTCGTAATTGAAGCGTTGCACCGACTTGATCGCGCCGCGGCACCATTCGGCCTCCAGCATTCGGCCTTCCGCATCGATCGTCATATGGACGGTCATGGTGTAGCGGAGTTTTTCCGGTTGCAAACTGGCCAGTCCGTTCGATAGCGTCTCCGGCAACATTGGAATCACGCGATCGGGCAGGTAAACGGAAGTGCCTCGGGCAAGGGCCTCATCGTCCAGTGCCGATCCGGGTGGGACAAAGTGCGAGACGTCGGCGATATGAACGCCCAATCGCCAGTTTCCGTTTTTGGTTCGCGTCAACGAAATGGTATCGTCAAAGTCGCGTGCGGTTGCCGGATCGATCGTGATGATCGTGTCGCCGGTCAGGTCTACCCTGCCCTTGACGATTTTTTCCTGAAACGTGCCAGCCTGTTTGCGGGTGTCCTCGATGACTTCAGGAGGAAATTCGCCGGGCAACCCGAATTGCCAGATGATGGTTTGGGTATCGACGCCGGGTTTACCACGCGGACCGAGCAGGTCCACAATCACCGCTTCACCGCCAACATCCCTCGAAGGGAAGCGGACCATCTCAATGACCGCTTTGTCGCCGGGTTGTCCGCTTCTTGCCGAGGCATCGCCGACCAGAATGGGTTTGTCAAACTCACCCCCATCGACTTCGACAAAATCCTTTTTTCCATGTTTCACCAAAGTGCCAACAAACCGGTGTCGTTTCCGTTCGACAACTTCTATCACGGATCCTGACAACCTGAGTCGCGGGCCTTGTCGGCCTCGTTTGACCCTGACTCGCACCGTGTCACGATCGACGGCATCAGCCGATTGGCCAAAGGGTACGAATACGTCTCCGCTGCGGTCTCCGGCTGTTGTTCCTTCGGGGCTGACGAATCCGTAGCCCGCACTCGCGCGCCGATAGACTCCGACCATTTCGTCTTTGGCAGATTTTTTCCTGGTCTTCACCGGTTCAACGGATTTCGGTTTTGAAACTTTCTGCTCGGGCGCCGTTGCTCTTTCGGGTTCACGGGGCTTCGGTGTTCGCGGCTTTTTCGCAGTCGCGTTTTCCGGTTTGATCAGCAGATGCCGGGGACCCCAGGCAAGTTTTCCCTGATGAACCAGTCGCTTGATCATTCGCCGCATGACAACCCGCTGATCGGCATCGAGATCCAGTTTGGCTGCGATGATTTTTGGTTTCAGGGGCTGGTAGTTTGGGCTTGTTACGAGAGCCAGAATTCGGGCTTCGATTTTCGCGGAATCATCCGCAGGTTTTTTTTCTGTGTCTTTATTCATGTTCAAAAGTGTAAGAGAGTTCTTTCGGCGGCAACAGTTGCCTGGCGAAAGCGTGTTTGGCCGGAACGAATTCATCGATTCCAGGCAAAGAGTGGTTTGTGCAGACGATTCGGCTGGACCATCCAGCAGAGAGGCCATTTTCGGCAACAGGAATCGTCGTGAGAGCCCGCAATATCGTCGGGGCGTCCGTATGCAGTCGCGGACTGCAAAGAGATGTTTACCGTTTTGGGTTGGTTCCTTTGTATATCTTTCTTCCCAGCTGTGGATTATAGACAGTCCAGTTGCTGTCGGTGTTCAGGTCTTCGGCGACAATTTGTCTGACGCTGGCCAGTTTTGCGTCCATATTGTCGAGAAAATGGAGCACAATCGCCTCGGTCGTCATCGGCACGCGGGGGCTGCCCATGTCGAGCTGGCCGTGATGGCTGACGATCATGTGCCGCAATTGCAGAGCCAGATTCGCCGGGAATTCTTCGCCCGTCTGTTTTTCGCAGTCCAGAATTTTTCGGTCCAAAATCGTGACGCCCTGCACCAAATGGCCAAGTAACTGGCCCGCGTCTGAGTATCCGAAATCGGGTTCGTAGGTCAGCTCGTCGGTTTTTCCGATGTCATGCAACAGGCATCCCATGATCAACAAATCCGAATCGACTTCTCCGTATAACGGTGCGACCGCCGCCGCCAGGTCGATCAACTGTACGACGTGTTCCAGCAGTCCGCCATGCCACGCGTGATGGTTCTTGATTCCGGCTGGACACCTTTTAAAGCGCGCCATTAACTCGTCATCGACCAACAAAGTTTCGGCCAGATTTCTCAGGTGGACATTGTCCATTGCACGGAGATGACTGGTCAGCCGCTCCATCAGGATTCGCAGATCGGCATCGGAAACGGTTTCAAAATCCTCTGTGGAGATCGACTCGGGCGGTACCCGCTCAAGCGACTTGGCGATGACTTGCATGTTGCTGTTGAACAACTGTGCGGAACCCTGAACCCGAACATAGTCGCCGTTGGTCAGATTGTCGTAATCCCGTTGATCGGCATTCCATTTCATGCAAGTCATCGAGCCGGTTCGATCGGTCAGTCTCACTTGCAGGTACAGATTCCCGGCCCGGTTCGGACGGAGCTGTTTTTCCGATGCCAGAAACACTTCGTCGATCTTGTCGCCATCCGAGAGGTCAGTCACAAATTGGCGAGCCATTACTTTTGTTTCCGGGATCATCTAATCGAATTCTTGCGGGAAATGGAAAACAGTGATTGGAATCGCCAACTTCACGGCATGGAATCCGACCCCGCCGCTTCGGACGAGCCAGATTGGCTGGGTGACCGATGTGCAGGGAATTGCCGCTGGTCAGGTTAAATAGCCCGGACTAAAAAGGCATTCACCAGGTTGGCAACAATCCTGCGGTACAAAAATAGCTTAGTGCAAACCGCCGGGCAATGCACGTCTGGACCGGAATTCCGGGTACCACTTTCTGCCGAATGATTCGTGAAGCCCATCGCCGGACCGAATCCTAGGGAAGCCGTTTGGTCCGTTTCGCCATGTCGGTATTGATACTGTGATACCGGCGGAAAAGATTGCCTGAATCGAAACGGGACTCCCGAATGTAAAGTACGTCTTCCGGGCCAATACAGTTCGTGAAAATTGGCAACAGGTAATCGACCCCTGTCTGGGCGATGTGCATTCTTTCCGGGTCATAAAACGATGGGTGCAGGTTTCGGGCGTGAATCAGCCCATACCGGTCGCGAAAACCGTTCCCCTCGTAGCCGGATACAAAGAAGCCCTCGTCTTCGTTCCACTGCAATGTGGCGACGGCGTTGTTTTGCCCTTCGAGCAGCAATTCCAGGGACTTGCCCCCCAACATCGCTGCATAGAACCGGTCAAACCCAACCGGTCGCCCGCCACGCTGGGTGTGCCCGACCTTACGCGTAAAAATTGCGCTCGAGGCCGAATCGCTTTGCCCCAGCTTGGAAAAGAAACCGTCACCGAGTTCCTTGATCAGCATGGATCGCAACCGCTCGGCAGCACCGCTCAATTTGACGTTGCCAGCCGGATCCGTTGAATGTTCTTCATCTCCAAAAACTTCGCCTCCTCCGCCAACAATCCCCTCGCCGCAAATGATAACCACGTTTTGCTGAAGCGTATAAAGTTCCCGAACCCGTTCTACCAGGCGATCAACCTGCACTGGCGATTCCGGCACGAGAATAATGTCCGGCTGACCATAGGCGCTCCCCAACGCGATATAGCCCGAATGCCGACCCATGACTTCGATGATTGCGATCCGGCGATGGCTTTCAGCAGTTGTCCGGATTCGGCGAATACCTCCGACGCTGACAAATACGGCTGTCGCGTATCCAGGGGTTGCATAGTTGACCATTTGGTCCAAATGGAAATTCGAGAGTTTCGCAAACGTCGACGGCTGTTCCCGATAGACATATCCGTCCGGATACTTTTTGCCCTCCTCGCGATACCACTTGTCTGACTCGTTGGGATAATTCAGCCCAAGGTCATTGTCGATCGTCTTGGGAGCGAGCACCGTGGGGATGCGTTCACATAGCGGCTGGAGCCCGTTCAACGTCCCGTCACCGCCGATGCAAATCAGCCCTTCAATTTTCAGCTGCCGGATCCGATCGAAAATCTGGTCCAGTTCCACTGTCTTTGACGCATCGACGTATCGGCGACTGCTCCCAAGGATCGTGCCACCATAATCCGGATCGAGTTCGGGGATCGTCCGAAACAGCGGATTCAGCGGCACATGCGGCAGCCGCGGGTCGTACAGCGAATCGAATCCTCGCATCAGCCCCAGGACTTCGATCTTCAGCTGATTTGCCCGCGTCACCGCCCCGAATATGGTCGCATTCAGTGCCGGAGTGTCGCCACCCGCCGTCAGGATTCCGATCCGCTTCATGCTTTCCCCTTGTTCGTCGTCGCGGCTGAACCACAATCGGATTCAACGCGTCTGTCTTGAATTGGTAAACATATCGAAAAGCAGCCCGTCTGTTCAGACCGAATCGACCTTGACTGGGACAAACCGGTTGAATTTCCTAGAATCAGGGCGATTCAGCTTCCTTCATATTAAGAGTGAACAAGACTTCCAATCGCATGGCCAACAAAACAGCAATCTCTCCGACCCGTTCCGAAAATTATCCGCAGTGGTACCAGGAGGTGATCAAGGAAGCCGACCTCGCCGAGATCTCGCCGGTCCGTGGTTGCATGGTCATCAAACCGTGGGGCTGGGGCATTTGGGAAAACCTGCAACAGGCTTTTGACAGACGGTTCAAGGAAACCGGACACGAGAACGCCTATTTCCCGCTGTTCATCCCCAAAAGCTTTCTCGAAAAAGAAGCCGAGCACGTCGATGGTTTTGCCAAGGAATGCGCTGTCGTCACGCACCACCGTCTGGAAATGGGCCCCGACGGAAAACTGATCCCCGCCGGCCCGCTCGAAGAACCGCTGATCGTCCGCCCAACCAGCGAAACCATCATCGGCGCCATGTTCGCCAAATGGGTTCAGTCCTATCGCGACCTGCCGTTGAAAATCAACCAGTGGTGCAACGTCGTCCGCTGGGAGATGCGGCCGCGGATGTTTTTGCGAACGACCGAGTTTCTCTGGCAGGAAGGCCACACGGTCCACGCCACTGCCGAAGAAGCACTGGAGGAAACCCGACTGATGCTGGACGTTTACGCCGAAGTTGTCGAGAACTGGTTGGCGATTCCGGTGATCAAGGGTGAGAAATCCAAAGGCGAACGTTTTCCGGGCGCCGACAATACGTTCACGATCGAAGCGATGATGCAGGACCGAAAGGCTCTGCAGGCCGGCACGTCACATTTTCTCGGCCAAAACTTTTCTCGAGCCCAGGAGATCAAATTCCAGGACGACAAAGGCCAGGCGGTTTTTGCCTGGACGACTTCGTGGGGCGTTTCGACTCGTTTGATCGGCGCGATGATCATGACTCACAGCGACGATGACGGGCTGGTCCTGCCGCCTGCCGTCGCGACCAAACAGGTCGTTATCATGCCGATCTATCGCAACGACGAAGAAAAAGCGAAGGTCCTCGACTACTGCCGCAGCCTGGAAAAAGAAATCCGTTCCGTCGAGTGGAACGGACGCCAGGTGACTTGCCTTTTGGACGACCGCGACCTGCGAGGCGGCGAAAAGAAGTGGTACCACATCAAACGGGGTGTACCAGTCCGGGTCGAAGTCGGCCCGCGCGACATCGACAGCAACAGCGTATTTGCCGGGCGACGCGACGGCGGCAAACCAGCCGGCATCGGTCGCGCTGAATTCATCGCCGCGCTGCCGACGTGGTTCAGCGAAATGCAGGCGGGCCTGCTCGAGCGCGCCCGCGCGTTTCAAAAAGAACACACACACGACATCAATTCGCTGGACGAGTTCAAAAAATTCTTCACACCGAAATCAAAATCCGAAGACGAAGACGCAGTAGAAATTCACGGCGGTTTTGTTCGCTGTCATTTCCTCGACTGCCCCGAACTCGACGCCATCCTGAAACCACTCAAAGTAACCCCCCGCTGCATCCCGCTCGAAGGAGGCGCCAGCGAAGGCACCTGCCTCTTTACCGGTAAATCAACCAGGACAATTGGTGTTTTTGCCAAAGCGTATTGATCGACTGGGTTGGCTGCAAATATCTTGAACATGGATTCTGTAACCGCGAAAGCTGCGAACGCTGCGAAAGCAGGCGTGGCTTTGCCCGTCATATCGATTCGGCAATTCGATTCGCCCACCGCCAAAATCTGCCGCCGCTATCGCGACTCAGATTATTTTTACTGGTTCGATCTGTGCGGGTTTCGCCGTGAACGGCTTCACCCGAAGCGACTTGCTGACGCCGCATTCGCTGCTATCCACAGAACGAACATTGTCAGCTGGATTTTAAAGTCTCATGCGCTTGCTTGATTGCGCATCACTACTCTGCGATAAACATGCCTTAGGCAGCCACGAGTTTCTGTCAATCAAATTCCAGAGCCTGCTCATGAAATCCTTTGTCCCACCAGCCTGCGGCGTATGGATCTTGTTCGTCCTCGCCAGTTTTGTTCACGCCCAGGAGAACTGGCCGCAGTTTCGTGGCGTTGATGCTACTGGTTTGGCTACTGGAAACCCGCCGCTAGAATGGAGTATCGAAGACGGAACCAACGTTGCCTGGAAAGTGCCGATCGCTGGCCTCGGGCATTCTGCACCGATCGTTTGGGAAGACCGGGTTTTCATTACGACGGCCATCAGTTCCCAGGACGAAAAACCTTCGTTGGCCATCGGTTGGGAGGGCGGAGCAGGTGAACCAGCACCAGACCAGGGGGATTGGACCTGGAAGGTGATTTGTCTTGACCGGAATTCGGGAAAGGAAATCTGGAACAGGGACGCCAAAACAGGAACGCCGACAATCAAACGGCACATGAAAGCGAGTCACGCCAATTGCACTCCTGCAACTGATGGCAAACACGTGGTTGCCTTTTTGGGTTCCGAAGGGCTGTACTGCTACGACTACGACGGCAAACTGAAATGGAAAGTTGATTTGGGCCGTTTGCATTCTGGCCCCTACAACGCCGAAGAACTGGAATGGGGATTCGCAAGCTCTCCCGTGATTCACGGCGACCACGTCATTGTCCAGTGTGACTGTTTAAACACCGGTTTTGTTGCGATCCTGAATCTTGAAAACGGAGAAGAAATCAGGCGAATCGAACGCCATGACGTAGCGACGTGGTCGACTCCTTGCATTTTCGAATGGCAGGGCAAAACGCAAATCGTCTGCAACGGCTACAAGGAAATGGCCGGATACGATTATGAATCTGGCGAACGATTGTGGACACTCAGTGGCGGCGGCGACGTGCCAGTTCCCACGCCCTTGTTTCACGACGGCTTGATCTATCTCAGCAACGGCCACGCGCGCAGTCACTGCTATGCCATTTCGCCCGACGCAATCGGAGACATCTCACCCGATGAAGATACAGACGAACTTCCCGAAGGGCTGGCGTGGTTCCAGCGACGGGGCGGGTCGTACATGCCGACACCAATTATCGTTGACGATCTGCATTACACTTGTGACGACCGGGGAGTATTGACAGTTCGTGAAACAAAGACAGGCGAAGAAGTCTACCAGCGGCGTGTCTCCGAAGCCGGCAACAACTTCACAGCGTCCGCCGTGGCAACCAAAAACCACATCTATTTCCCGGCCGAGAAAGGGGACATTCTTGTCATAAAAACGGGTCGGGAATACGAGCTTGTAGCAACGAACTCGGTCGGCGAAGTAGTCATGTCCACCCCCGCCATCGCCGGAGACCAATTGTTCATCAGAACCGCCGGGCATCTTGTTTGTATTTCAGCGCAGGCGGAATCAAAAGCCGAAAATTTGAAAGCGAACGACCCATAAGTGCGGGAATCAAACGTACGATGGACGTCCTCGTCCGTCGAATCACCCGACATCCCACCTGCACTATATATCGACGGACAAGGATGTCCATCGTACACCCGGAAAACCGCCACCTGGCAATGACCACCTATTTCGCTTACGGTTCCAACCTGAATCACGCCGACTGGCACGCATGGTGCAACGCGAACGGATACGCCAGCGACTTGTTGCAACCGCTTGGCGTTGCACGATTGCTGGATTATCGCCTGGCATTTTCCCGCCGCTCGGTTCGGCGCGGAGGGGGCGCGCTAAACGTCTTGCCAACACTCGGGCATGTTGTCGAAGGGATGTTGTTTCAGGTCGCAGGCGACGAAGGTTGGGCAGCGCTCGACAAAAAAGAAGGCGCACCGCGCTGGTACCAAAGGACACCCGTTTTCGTCCAGCAGGAAAACGGCGAAATCTCAGAGACCATGACCTACATCGTCCATCCGGAATTCTGCGAATCGTTCGTCATTCCGGCTGCGGGCTACGCTGAACTGGTTCGGGACGGACTTCTACATTGGGGCCTCGGAAGCGAAGCCCTCGACACTGCGGCGCAAAACTTGCCCGCCGCCGGACTGGTCAACCGTCTGTTTTGTTACGGCACGCTAATGCAAGGCGAATGCCGTTTCCCGATCCTCAAACAGCTGGGCTTCACCACCGTTTCCCCCGCAACCACTCGCGGCCAGCTATTCAACCTCGGCCCCTACCCCGCCTTGGTCACTGCTACCAACGACGACGGCATTGTTCACGGCGAACTGTTCTCGCTGACCGACCCGCCAATCGTCCTGAAACGACTTGACGAAGTCGAAGGTTTTGACCATCACGGTTCGCCAGTCAATCTTTACTCCAGACGGCTATTGAAAATCGAATCCGTTAGCGCCCGGCTGCAATGGGCGTGGGGATATTGTAGTGAAAAGGACCTTGGGGGTTTCCCAATCGAAAGCGGCTGCTGGAGGACCGAACCCCCAAACCCCGATTTTCATTGAGCACCCGCCTCGGCCTTCAGTTCGAAAATCATTTCGATTTCACAGATTGCGCCGCGGGGGAGGGAAGACATTCCTACTGCGGCGCGGGTGCCTTTGCCGTTTTCTTCGCCGAAGACATCGACGATCAGCTGGCTGCAGCCGTTGATCACTTCGGGATGACGGGTGAAATCGTCGGTGCTGTTGACCATGCCAGTGGTCTTAACCAGCCGTCGAACTCGATTGAGGGAACCCAGTTCGTGGCGGAGGGTGGCCAACAAGGCGAGGCCGCATTGGCGGGCTGCCGTTGCTGCCTGTTCGACTTCGACGTCCCGGCCGACTTTGCCGGTCATCACCTGGCCGTCCACGTCCAGCGGAATATGGCCCGAAAG